>JBFIWG010000112.1:0-9328 GCA_041606495.1 Nocardioidaceae bacterium | reverse complement strand
TCCACTGGGATGGGGTTCTCGGCCGCGGCCCGGTTCCTCAAGGTGGAGCTGCCCCTGGCGGGCCCCGTGCTCCTCGCGGGCATCCGGGTCGTCTCGGTCAGCACGATCGCCCTCGTCTCCGTCGGCGTCATCATCGGCTCGGCCAACCTGGGCTACCTGTTCCAGAACGGCAAGCAGCGCGGCATCCTCGAGGAGGTGGTCGTCGGCATCCTGATCAGCATGCTGCTGGCGCTGCTCTTCGACATCGTCATCGTGCTGACCGGCCGGCTGCTGATGCCGTGGACGCGGGAGGCCGCACCGCGCCGGCGTACTCCCTTCCGGCGCGAGCAGGTGCGCGGTGACCTCACGACCGTCGGCGGTGGTGGCCCGTGAACTTCGTCCTCGAGGCGCTGCGCTGGATCTTCGACCCGGCGCACTGGCAGCCGGGCAGCCGGAGCCCACTGCCGATCCAGGACCGGTTGACCGAACACCTCGCCTACACGGCCGTCAGCGTGCTGATCGCCGCCGCGATCGCGCTGCCGCTGGGCTTCTTCATCGGGCACACGGGTCGCGGCCGCCAGTTCGTGATTGGCTTCACCGGCTCGATGCGCGCCCTGCCGACGCTCGGACTGCTGTTCTTCCTGCTGATGGTCTTCGGCTACTTCATGTCCTACGACACCGCCCCGATCGTCGGCGCGACCATCGCCTTCGTCATCCTCGCCATCCCCTCGATGCTCGCGGGGGCGTACTCCGGCCTGGAGTCCGTCGACCGGCAGACGATCGATGCCGCTCGCGCCAACGGCATGACTGAGTGGCAGATCCTCACCCAGGTCGAGATCCCTCTCGGCCTGCCACTCGTCGTGGGCGGCATCCGCTCCTCGGTGCTCCAGGTGATCGCCACGGTCACCATTGCGTCGTACGCCGGCCTCGGCGGACTGGGGCGCATCATCACGAGCGGGATCGGTCTCAACGACTACGATCTCATCTTGGGTGGCGCCCTCCTCGTCACTGCGCTGGCCCTGGTGGTTGACGGGGTCTTCGCCGTGGCACAGAGGGCGACGGCCACCAAAGGACTTACCGACGAGAAGCCCGTACGACGTCGCACATCCACTCGGCCAAGGAGCCGGACGCGCCAGCTCGCGTCAGAGGAAGGGAAGCACGCCTGATGTTCACACGTTCACGCAACGCAAGGACCGGAGCGGTGGCTATCGCCATCGGTCTGCTGTCGGCACTCAGCGCCTGCGGGTCAAGCGACCCCACCGCAGCCCCGGACTCGGATGGCGAGGGTGGAGGCGGCGACACGATCGTGGTCGGATCGTTCGCGTTCCCGGAGAGCGAGATCCTCGGTGAGATCTATGCCCAGGCCCTCGAGGCCAACGGGTTCACCGTAGAGACCAAGTTCAACATCGGGCCCCGCCAGCAGACCATCCCCGCCCTGCGGGACGGCTCGATCAACCTCATCCCGGAGTACAACGGCAACCTGCTGGCGTTCTACAACCCGGACTACACCGAGCGCACGACCGAGGAGGTCGACGCCGCGTTGACCGACGCTGTCGCAGCCGACGAGCTGAGGGTCCTGGAGTCGGCCTCCGCCGAGGACAAGGACGCCTACGTGGTCACCCGCGAGACCGCTGAGAAGAACGGTCTGGAGACCATCGGCGACCTCGAGAAGATCACGCCGTTCAAGCTCGGCGCCAACCCCCAGTTCGGCGAGCTCGGCTACGGCATCCCCGGGCTCAAGAGCGTCTACGGAGTCGGCGAGGACCCGAAGGCCGTGACCTTCGTACCGATCGAGGACTTCGGCGGCCCGGACACGGTCAAGGCTCTGGTGGACGACACCGTTCAGGTGGCCGACATCTACACCACCTCACCGGCGCTGACCGAAGAGGACCTGGTCGTGCTCGAGGACCCCGAGAACATGATCTCGTCGCAGAACGTGATCCCGCTGCTGGCCGAGTCGGTCTACACCGACGAGCTCGCGACAGTGCTCAACGAGATCTCTTCGCAGCTGACCACCGACGACCTGATCGCCCTCCGCGCACGGGTCGAGGGTGGCGAGCAGGTGTCCGCCCGCACCGCGGCGAAGGAGTGGCTGGCCGAGAAGGGTCTTCTCTGACCCTGGGTGACGTGGGCCCGGTCCTCAGCGACGGCTGCGCGAGGACCGGGTCATCCACCAGGACAGAAGGCTGAGCAGGCCGATCGCGACCAGCACGACCGGCCACGTGGTCAGCGCGCCGTAGGGATTCGGGCCCTCGAGCCTGTCCGGTGACGAGGCGAACGCCAGGATGCCTGCGACGGTCATGAGGATCCTCTCGAGATGCGACAGACCTCCCTATTGTTGCGCGGGGCCCCAAGCCCCACCCGGTCTAGAGGGCCTGGGCCATCTCCTTGGCCAGCGGTTCGGAGGACGCAGGGTTCTGACCCGTGTAGAGGCTGCGATCGACGACTACGTTCGCCGACCACGGCTCCGCCTCCTCGAACTCCACGCCCAGTGAGACCAGACGGTCCTGGAGCAACCACGGGGCCTTGTCCGCGAGACCAGCCTGCTTCTCCTCTGCGTTGGTGAACCCAGTAAGGCGGTAGCCGGAGAATGGTGAGCCGCCGTCCGTCTCCGTGGCCAGCAGGGCGGCTGGCGCGTGGCAGACGATCCCGAGCGGCTTGCCCGACGCCAGCGTCGCGGTCAGCAGGGCAGCTGAGCGGGCGTTGACGGCAAGGTCCTCCATGGGTCCGTGACCTCCGGGGTAGAAGACCGCTGCATAGTCGTCGAGGTCGACGTCCTCCAGCGCCAGCGGCGACTTGAGCTCGACCATCCCCTCGAGCTGTCGCTCCAAGGCGTCAGCGTTCTCCTGGCCCCCGTTGGCCTCCGCAGCCAGGCTCCCCCTGTCCACGGTCGGGACCACTCCACCGGGTGTCGCGACGACAACCTCGTGGCCTGCCTTGGTGAACACGTTGTACGGCGCGACCAGCTCCTCGGCCCAGAAGCCGGTCGGGTGCTGGGTGCCGTCGGACAGGGTCCAGTGACTGGCACCGGTCACGACGAAGAGGATCTTGCTCATCAGGTGGGCTCCTTGAGTGGCCTCGAGACTCGTTCCATTCACGGTACCCATGGGGGCCAGGGCCAACCCTGGCCTCGGAGTCAGGGTTCGAGGTCGCCATGAGACGTCAACGGACCCGGCCGAACGTCACCTTCCTCGTCCAGATGCGCTCCTTCTTGACCCGCTCACCGGTCCGGGGCGCGTGCCAGATGCGGTTGCGGCCGGCGTAGATGGCGACGTGGTAGACGTCGCGGCGCTTGCTGAAGAAGACCAGATCCCCGCGTCGCGCCGAGGAGCGTGACACCCGCTTGGTCGCGCGCGCCTGCGCGTCGGACGTGCGTGGCAGTCGCTTGCCCAGCGCCTTGCGGTAGACCCACTTGGTGTAGCCGGAGCAGTCGAAGGCGCGCGGGCCGTCTGCGCCGTACCGATAGGGCGTGCCCTTGAGTGCCGACGCGACGCGGAGCACCGCGGCGGCGCGCGCCTTGGCACCCTGCTGCTGGCTGGCATGCACCGGTGCCGTGAGCAACCCGGCGATCACGATGATGGAGATGATGAGCGCCGCGAGAGCGCGCAGGGTCGTGCGAGTGTTCCCGAGCATGAGTTGTTCCCCTTCGGCGACGCCTGCGGAAGATGACCTGTCGGGTTCGGGCCGCGAAGGTGTGCCCGGCCAGGTCCGTCGTACGACGGGCGTGGCTTCACCCCGAGCCGCGCGTCAGCTGCGGCGTTCTTGCTGGGTCTCCCGTGCCCGCCTCACACGGATGGTGTGGTGTCCTGGCCTGGACTCGTGGCGGGCTTCGGCGCGGTCCGGGCTGCCCCACCTCTCGTGTGGCGGGGACTTGCTCTCCGGCCTCTCTGCCGGAGCGGCACCCGTGGACTCGGACGAGTCCGACGGTTGCACCGGTCAAGTCTGTGACGGCAGCCGCACACTCGTGACCAAACAGGATGGCCCGTCCCCCTCCAGGGTTACGACACGCCGGAGTCCGCCACGTTCTCCGTCCCGAGCGGCGTCGTCAGGCGTCCAGCAGTGAAGCCGTCTTGTCCATCCCGGGAGGGCATCTCCAGGCGACACCAGACGGCCTTGCCCTCCGGTGTAGGACGGGTTCCCCAGCGGTCAGCGAGCTGCGCAACGAGCTGCAGGCCTCGGCCGTACTCGTCCTCGGCCGTCATGCGCAACCGTCGCGGCAGGGGCGCGGCGCTGTCGTGTGCCTCGATGACGACATCGGTCGGCCCATGTTGCAACCGCAGCTCGATCGGTGGACGTCCGTGGACGATCGCGTTCGTGATCAGCTCACTGGTCAGCAGGACCGCCACGGTTGTGAGCTCGTCCGGCATTCCCCAGGAACGCATGGTGCTCAACGTGAAGTCTCGGGCGTGCCGGACCGCACTGCCGTAGGGAGGAATCTGCCGGACCGCCGTCAGGCGAGGCCGCGAGTCATCAAGCACCTGGGCCAGCAGGATCGCCACGTCGTCGTCAGCCTCCCCGGCGAGCAAGGACCGCACGAGGGACTCGGGCGTCTCCTCGATGGCAGCCCCGTTCTCGCTGAGCAGCGCGGCCAGACGGTCGATCCCGTGGTCCAGGTCGCGGTTGCGTCGCTCGACGAGACCGTCGGTGTAGAGGGCGACGGTGGCACCGACCGGCAGCTCGACCCGTTCCTCCACCGGGCCCGGGAAGCCGATGCCGAGCGGGGGGCCGGCGGCGGTGAGCGGCCTCGCCGCTTGACCCGGGAGCAGCAACAGGGGCGGCAGGTGGCCGGCCGTGGCGTAGGTGAATGAGCGGTCCCCCGGGTCGTAGACGGCGTAGACGCACGTGACGATCTGGTCCTCACCGATGTCACGGACGAACCCGTCAAGATTCTCGAGCACTTCCGCCGGGGGCAGGTCCAACCTGGCATAGGCACGCAGCACCGCGCGCAGCTGACCCATGACGGCTGCGGCCCGCACACCGCGACCCATGACGTCGCCGATGACGAGCGCGGTCCTGCCCGCGCCGAGCTCGATCACGTCGTACCAGTCGCCGCCGACGCGGCTGCCTTCCATGCCGGCGCGGTAGTACGTCGCGACCCGCAGGTGGTCGGAGGTGAAGGCCGGTGGTGGCAGCAGGCTGCGCTGCAGCTCATCGGCGATCCGGTGCTCACGGACGGCAGCCTCCTGCGCCGCGGCGGCCGCGGCCATGGCCTGCTCGGCCCGGCGCTGCTCAGTGATGTCCTGGTTGCTGCCCTGCAGCCGGATCGGCCGGCCCTCGTCATCTCGCTCGAGCAGGCCCAAGACACGGTAGATGCGTTCCTGCCCGTCCGGGGTGAGGACGCGCGTCACGTAGTCCAGCGGGGCGCCCTCCAGGCTGGCAGCTATGGAGTCGCGCACGTGCTGGACGTCGTCTGGGTGCACGCGGGAGGCGATACCTGCCTCGAGCCCGACCGACTGCAGCTCCTCCGCGCTCATCTGCATCTGGCGGAGGAACTCCCGGGACCCGTTGATCGCCCCCGTCGCCAGGTCGATCTCCCACGAGCCGACCCGGGAGAGCTGCTGGGCCTGGTCGAGCAGGAGCTGTCGCCGCTCCATCTCGCCCCTGCTTCTCCGGGCCCGGGCGAGCTCCAGGTTGGCCCGGACCCGCGCGAGCAGCTCACTTGCCGCGAACGGCTTGACCAGGTAGTCGTCTGCGCCGGTCGAGAGGCCTTCGACCGCTTCGGCCTCCCCCGCCCGCGCGGAGAGCATGATGATCGGCAGGTGAGCCAGGTCCGGGTCCTGTCGGACCGTGCGCAGCAGCGCCGTACCGTCCATCACCGGCATCATCACGTCGGTCAATACGAGGTCGGGCGGGTCACGGCGTACCAGCTCGAGGGCCTCCTCGCCATTCCTGGCGACGTCGACCTGGTAGGACCGACCGAGCAGAGCGGTGAGGTAGGCGCGCATGTCGGCGTTGTCGTCGACCACCAGAACCCTGCCGTCCCGGCTCCCAACCACGTCGCGCTGAGAGACGGGGTGCTCAGCATCCGACGGCTCGTCGACCCAGCGCAGCGTCTCCTCGACGAATGCCACTGCGCGTCCGGAGGGCGCAGGGTCCCCATCGGGCGTCGTAGTCACCTTCTCAGCAGGCAGGTGCGCGCTGCCGAAGGGCAGGGTGACCGAGAACCTGCTGCCCACTCCGGGAGTGCTCTCCACGTCGACCGAGCCGCCGTGCAGCGCGGTGAGCTCCGCAACGAGGGCCAGCCCGATACCGGAGCCCTCGTGTGATCTGGCCTGCGCGCCCTGGACCTGACGGAAGCGCTCGAAGAGGTGCTTCCGGTCCTCCTCCGCGACGCCGGTGCCGGTGTCGGACACGGTCAGCCGCACGCCCGCGTCGACGACCTCGAGCGAGACAGCGATCTGCCCGGCGAAGGTGAACTTCAGTGCGTTGGAGAGCAGGTTGCCGACGATGTTCTCCCACATCTGCCGATCCACGAACACAGGCTGCGGCAGCCTGTCACAGCGCACCTCGAGCACCAGGCCCGCCTTCTCGACCGCGGCGCGGAACATGCTCGCCAGGTCGGCGGTGAAGCCGGCGAGGTCGACCGGTTCGTAGACAGCGCTGATGCGGCCGGCCTCGAGGCGCGAGAAGTCAAGAAGCGTGTTCACGAGCCTGAGGAGACGGAGCGCGTTCCGGTGCGCCATCTCCAGCCGCTCACGATGCGGGGCGTCCAACGGCTGGGCAGCGTCCTCCAGCGCGTCTTCGAGGGGGCCGAGCATGAGGGTGAGCGGCGTTCGGAACTCGTGGCTGACGTTGGAGAAGAACGTGGTCTTCGCCCGGTCGATCTCGGCCAGGGCCTCGGCTCGGGCGCGCTCCGACTCGTACGCGACCGCCTGCCCCAGACCCGTGGCGAGCTGTCCTTCAAGGAGCGCGAAGAAGGCGCTGTAGTCGTCGTCCAGGGGTCGCCGTGGGCTCACGCCGGCGACGACGACGGCGGTCGCGCCCGTGGCTTCGACCGGCAGCGCGACCGCCTGTCTCACGATGAGCTCCCCCGCGGGCACGTCCAGATCGTCGACGATCTGGAGCTCATGCGTCATCAGAGCCTTGCCCGCGGCGGCGAGGAGAGCAGGATCGTCGCGAACTGCCGCGATGTCGACACCAGGCCCACAGGCGGCAACCAGGGTCGCCTCTTGCTTGCCCGAGTCGTCGCCGGGCACGCTGAAAAGCAGCGCGAAGGGTACGTCGGCGGCGTCGTTCTCCAGCACCTCGGCGGCCGCCTGCAGGACACCCACGGCCGTCTGCTGCTGGGCCGTCCGGGACGCAATCGCACGTAGCGTGCGCAGCCGCCTCTCACCGACAACCCGGCCGGTCGTCTCCATCGCCGCGGTGAACACCCCACCGACGTCGCCCGCCTCGTCGCGGATCGGGCTGTAGGCGAACGTGAAGTAGCACTCTTCGGAGAACCCGTAGCGCTCCAAGGGCAGCATCTGGTCCTCGACGTACGTCGCGCCGCCGCCCCCGAGGACGCCGGCCAGCATCGGGAAGATGGTGTCCCAGATCTCCGGCCAGCAGTCCTGCCCGCGCTGCCCCATGGCCAGAGGATGCTTCCCGCCGATGATCGGGGTGAGCGCATCGTTGTAGATGTTGACCAGGTCCGAACCCCACCAGATGAGCATCGGAAACCGGGACGAGAGGCAGATGCTCACGGCGGTGCGCAGACTCTGGGGCCACTGGGACGGTTCGCCGACCGCGGTAGCGGCCCAGTCCGTCTCCCTCATGAGCGAGCCCGCCTCGCCGCCGGACGCGAAGATCCGCTCGATCTCCCCAGGCAACGCCCTCGCACCAGACGCCATCTGTCACCCCTCGCGACATGCCCCCGGTCGTCGAGAAATGCTATTCCCGTTCAGCAGGTCCAACAACCAAATCGTCACAGTCGGCCACTCTCGACACCGCCGCTTCGAGGGTGCGGGCCTCAGCGGTCCTCAAGCACGCCCGTGGCCTGGCCAACCTCGATGAGGTACCCGTCCGGGTCCCGCATGTAGCAACGGATCTCACCGCCACGGTCCTGCGGCGGAGTGAGGAACTCCGCACCGGCGGCCCGCCACTGCTCGTACGTCGCCTCGATGTCGGCCACGCGGATGTTGAGGAACGACGATGCACGAGTGGGGTCGCCCGGCGGCGCCAGATGGACGTCCGGCTTGTCCTCGGTCGGGCCGCCTCCGACGTTGAGGATGATCCAGGTGTTCGCGAGCTTGACCATCGTGGGCCGTTGCACTGTGTCGTCCCCACCGACGAAGACGATCTCGCCGCCAAGGACCTTGCTGTAGAACTCCGCTGAGGCTGCGATGTCCTTCACGGTGAGGAACTGCGTGATGATGAAGCCTTCGGTCGGGGCCGGGAACTTGCTCATGTCCATGCGGCGCCTCCTCGGGGGGAGAAGTGAGGTCTTCCTGCTTCTCACCCTGCCACACTCGTGGGATGGCCGACCCTGACGAGCCGATCCCCGACCCGGCGCTGGTGGTCCTGGTTGGCGCCTCGGGCTCAGGCAAGTCCACCTGGGCGGAGTCGCGCTACCGCTCGGCCGAGATCGTGTCCTCCGACGAGCTAAGGGCGGTCGTGGGGAGCGGTCGGCACGACCTGGATGCCTCCACTGACGCGTTCGCCCTGCTCGACCTGATCGTGGCCGGACGGGTCCGGCGCAGACTCACCACGGTGGTGGACACCCTCGGCCTCGAGACCTCGCGACGTCGCGGCTACCTGGAGCTGGCGCACAGCGCCGGCATGCACAGCGTCGTCGTGGCCTTCGACGCGCCCCTCGAGCTCTGCCGTCACCGCAACGCGAGCCGGGACAGGCCGGTGCCTGCACGGGTCCTGAGCGACCAGCTCCGGGCCTTCAAGCAGGTTCTTGGCCAGCTGGGCGACGAAGGATGGACGCGGACCCTCGTGCAGCAGTCCGCTGCTGCGCCGCCGAGGATCTCGCCCGAGCCAGCCGTGCCACAGGAACCGGATCCCAACACCGCCATGGACTTCGTGCTGCAGATCTCCAGGTTCCCCTGGGGCGAGGACCCGGCGAGCTGGCTGCGCTCGGTCGCGATGGCCGCCGAGCAGACGGGCTTCGCCGGCATCGCGTTGATGGACCACCTGATCCAGATCCCCCAGGTGGGAACGGCCTGGGAGCCGATCCCAGAACCCTGGGTCACCCTCGGCATGCTGGCCGGCCTCGACACCGGCCTGCGGCTAGGGACCCTCGTCACCCCCGTCACGTTCCGCCCCGCGGGGATCACCGCCAAGACGGTCGCCACACTCGACGTACTCACCAACGGCCGAGCATTCTGCGGTGTCGGCGCGGGCTGGTGGGAGCGGGAGCACC
>JBFIWG010000111.1:0-9397 GCA_041606495.1 Nocardioidaceae bacterium | reverse complement strand
GTCGACCGCGACGTCGACGGCCTTCGAACCGGTCGCTGCCCACACCGCGTCGTCCCACCCGTCGCAGGCATCGAGCACCCGTGTCAGCCACAGCGTCAGGCAGTCGACCAGCAGCGGTGCGCCGTCGACATCACGCAGCAGGCCGACGAGGTCGATCGTCTCCACGGTCTGCCAGTGCGGCGGACGGTCCGCCTGGTGGCGACGGATCCGTTCCACCCACTCGGGATCGTCCCCGGCTGGGTACGACGTCGCGACGTAGGTGACCTCCGGCTCGGCCGCCAGCAGCCGCTCCGCCTCGAGCGACTTGCCCGACCTGGCACCCCCGATCACCATCACCCTCTGCGGCAGCAACGGCGCAGGTGCGGCACCCAGCCGGTGCCCGTCCTCGACGATCCGCGCGCCCCACGCGGCCAGCCGGCGCTCCAGCTCATCGGTCGGCGGGTTGTGGTGGGACAGGTGTACGGCGAGCACGTCGGTGCCCTCGGTGACCGCGCCGACCTCACGCAACCGTCGTACCTGCTCGGGAAACGTCGCCAGGTCCAGGTGGTCGGTGCCGTGCGAGACGTGGTCGCCGAACGTCTCCTCCAGCAGCACCACGTCGAACGCGGCACCCCGGACCGCCTCCACCGTCTCGGCGGGAAGCGGTCCCGTGTCCGTGGCGTAGAGCAGCCGCCCGGTCGGTGCTGTGACGTCGTAGAGCACCGACGACCCCGGGGTCCCATGGGCCGCGGCGAGCACCGAGACGTCGTACGACGCCAGGGTGACCCGGTCGTCCGGGCGGACGGCAACGAAGCTCACCGGCGAGTCCGGGGCGACCCACATCCGGCAGGCCTCGATCACCTCCGGTGGCCCGAGCACGTCGAGCGGCTCGTCGCCGACCCAGGACCGGAACAGCAGGAACGCAGGGGAGCAGTGGTCCGGGTGCAGGTGCGTGATCAGCACGTGCCGCAGCCCGGTCAGGTCGGCGCTTACCCGCTCAGCCGCACGCGGGGTCTCCGGTCCACAGTCGAGCAGCAGCCGCCCGTCCAGCAACGCCGAGGTCTGACCGTGGACCCGACCGGCCCGCCGCTCCGAGGCGCAGGACGCGCAGCCGCAGAACGGGTTCGGCCAGCCGTCGGCCGACCCGGTGCCCAGGAGGACGACGTCCATCAGCGCTCGAAGACCACGGGTACGTCGAAGGCGGCCCGTCGTGACGCCCGCCGCAGTGCACGTAGAAGTGCGGACCCGGCGAGCAGCAGCACCAGGAACGAGACCACCGACCTGCCGAGGTCCCAGGCCAGCGACGTGGTCAGGTAGAACACCGAGTAGCGCCCGAGGTTCGCTGCGAACGTGTCACCGGCGACGAAGCTGACCTCGGGGCCGTAGGACGCGAACGGCCAGAACCACAGGTTCATCACCATCCCGAACACCAGCCCCGCCACGAACCCGTAGCCGGCCAGCCAGAGCACCTCGACTCGTCCCCTCCCTGGAGGAAGGCAGCCGGCGAAGAACCCGACCCAGCCCGCCGCGATCATCTGGAACGGCAGCCAGGGACCAACGCCGCCGGTGATCAGGGCGCCGGTGAAGAGCGTGGTGGCGCCGAGCACGAAGCCGAAGCCGCGGCCGAACACCCTCCCGCCGAGGATGATGATCGCGAAGCTCGGTTCCAGGCCGGCGGTGCCGGGGCCGAGGGCACGCAGGGCGCCGCCGACCGCGGACAGCATGCCGAGCATCGCCACGGCCTTGGCGTCCATCCCGCCCGACGTCAGCTCGGCCAGCACGATCGCCGCCAGCAGCGGCAGGATGGCCACGAACAGGAAGGGCGCGTCGCCGGAGTGCGAGTTGTCCAGCGCGCTGCCGGGCTCGACCACGAACGGCCAGCCGAACGCCACCAGGCCCACCAGCGACACCACCGCCAGTGCGAGGGCGGACCGGCCTTGCAGCGGCACCAGGTCCACGGTCCTCATGGTCGCGACACCGCCACGTCGGCCAGCGCCACGGCCACGTCGGTCGGGGTCAGCCAGGTCTGGGGGGCCAGGATCTTCGCGACCTGCGGCGCGAACGCGGGGGAGGAGACCACGACCTCGGCGGTGGGGCCGTCCGCGACGACCTCGCCGTCGGCGATCACCACCACCCGGGAGGCCACCTCGGCGACCAGCTCGACGTCGTGCGTGGCGAGCATGACGCTGTGCCCGTCCGCGGCCAGGTCGCGCAGGATCTCCACCAGCCGGTGCTTCGCGGTGTAGTCCAGGCCGCGGGTCGGCTCGTCGAGCAGGACCAGCGGTGGCCGCGCGGCCAGCACGATCGCCAGGGCCAACGTCAGCCGCTGCCCCTCGGACAGGTCCCGGGGGTGCTGGTCGGTGGGTACGCCGGGGGAGAGCCGGTCGAAGAGGGCGGCCGTCGTACCGGCGTCGACCCCGGCGTCCTTGTCCGCCTGCGCGCACTCTCTGGCCACCGTGGACTCGTACAACAGGTCCGCCGGCACCTGCGGCACCAGTCCGACGTGACGCAGCAGCTGCGCGGGCTTGAGCGTGGCCGGCGCATGCCCGGCGACGGTGACCCGGCCGCTGACCGGGGACCGCATCCCGACCAGCGTCTTCAGCAGCGTGGACTTGCCGGCGCCGTTGCGGCCCATCAGCGCCACGCTCTCCCCGGCGGACAGGGTGAGCGAGACCCCCTTGAGCACCGCGACGTTGCCGTAGCCGGCGACCAGGTTCTCCGTGACCGCGACCGCGTCGCCGACCGACGAGGCAGTCCGACCCGGCGCCTCGACGTCGGCCAGCTGCTGCCGGAGCGGCGCCGCCTTGCGTCGGGCGTCGCGCACCGACAGCGGCAGCGGCTGCCACCCGACCACGCGACCCAGCTCGACCACCGGCGGGGCGATCGGGGAGTCCCGGAGTACGTCGGACGGCGTCCCGTCGATCACCGGTCGGCCCGCGCCCGGGACCAGCACCACCCGGTCGGCGTACTGCACGACCCGCTCCAGCCGGTGCTCCGCGAGCACCACGGTCAGGCCGAGGTCGTGGACCAGGCGCTGCAGGGTGGCGAGCACCTCCTCGGCGGCGAGCGGGTCAAGCGCGGAAGTCGGTTCGTCGAGGACGAGGATCCGGGGGTGCGTGGTGAGCACCGAGCCGATCGCGACCCGCTGCTGCTGTCCGCCGGAGAGGGTGGTCAGCGCGCGGTTGCGCAGGTCCGCCAGCCCGAGCAGGTCGAGGGTCTCCTCGACGCGTTTCCGCATCACGTCAGCGGGCAGGCCCAGGGACTCCATGCCGTAGGCGAGCTCGTCCTCGACCGTGTCGGTGACGAAGCCCGAGAGCGGGTCCTGCCCGACGAAGCCAACCACCTCGGCGAGGTCGCGCGGCCGGTGGTCACGCGTGTCCCGACCGTCGACGACGACCCGGCCGGACAGGGTGCCGCCGGAGAAGTGCGGGACCAGGCCGTTGATGGCCCGCAGCAAGGTGGTCTTGCCGGAGCCGGTACGCCCGATCACCAGGCAGAGCTCGCCCTCGGGGATCGTCAGGTCGACACCGCCCAGCACGGGGGCGGGGGCGTCGGTGAAGGTGACGCTGACGTTGTCGAACTCGATCACGCGGCCACCTCCAGTCGTTCTGTCTCAGCAGGTTCGGGGGCGAGTCTTCGCGGCAGGGGTGGCGCCAGGAACGCCGGGCTGATCGCCGCCACGATGCCGATGCAGGCGAGCAGAGGCACCGAAGGCACCTGGGTCGGGCTCGCCAGGAAGAGCGCGGCCGGGTCGATCTCGACCGCGACGAACATCGCCACCGCAGCCGCGAGCCCGCTCCCGGACACCAGCCACTCCGGTAGTGCCCACGGGTCAGGTCGGTACTTCGTCCGGCCGGTACGACGGCCCCCGAACGCCATGCCCACCGCCGCGAACGCGCAGCCGGCCAGCAGCATGGGCAGCCCGCTCCACGTGGCGCTCGTACCCGAGAGCAGGCCGTAGATCCCGACGCAGACACCGAGCAGCCCGCCGAAGACGAGCACGCCGGTGAGCCGTCGCGACACCCGCGACGCGTCCGTCGTACGCCCGTAGCCGCGAGAGTCCATGGCCGCGGCCAGCTCGACCGACCGCTCCAGGGCACCCTCGAGCACCGGCATCGCCAGCTGACGCAAGGAACGGAGCCCACGTCCGCTCCGCCCGCGGAGCCGGTGAGCAGCTCGGACTCGGTTGGCGTCGGTGACCAGCTGCGGGGCGAAGGTGAGCGCGATGACCACGGCCACCCCGATCTCGTACAGCGCGCCCGGGACCGACCGCAGCAGGCGACGGGCGCTGCCCAGCGAGTTGGCGGCGCCCACGCAGCACAGGATGGTGGCGAGCTGAAGCCCCTCGTAGAAGGCGTCCAGCACCGCCTCCAGGCTGACCACGCCGCCCAGCTTGAGGCCGGTGCCGCTGGGCATCGGAAGCTCGGGCAGCGTGAAGAGCACCGTCGGTCCCTGCGAGCCGGTCGAGAGCACGGCCTGGAAGACGATCCGGAGCGCGATGATCAGCAGCGCGAGCTTCAGGAAGGCGCCGTAGGCGCGGGCCCAGGGCGCGTCGCTGCGCCGGGCGGCGACCACGAAGCCGGTGACCACCAGGATCAGCAGCAGGGGGACCGGGTTCTGCGTGCGGCTGGCCGCTGCGGCCGGGCCGAGCGCCCACAGCCACCAGGCCCCCGGATGCAGGTTCCGGGGGAAGGTGACGAGGTGGTGTGGGCGCATCGGCTGGGTCAGGCCGAGGCGTTGCGGCGGCTGAGCGCGAGGCCACCACCGGCGATCGCGAGCACCAGGACGCCCGCGCCGACCAGCGGCCACAGCAGGCCGCTGCCTTCATCGCTGGACTCGGCCGTTGCCGGCTGGGCGTCCGCGGAGGTCTCGGCGTTCTCGTCGGCCGGTAGCTCGATGGCCACCGTCTCCTCGTCGGTGGGAACCTCGGCGTTCTTGACCGGGACACCGCAGCCCTTGACCGGGTAGCCGTCGATGCCGCAGGTCATGCCGGAGTCGACCCGCACGTCACCGACCTCGGCGAGCAGCTGCTGGGTCGTGGCCTTCTCGTCCCCCACCGCGCAGGCGGCGCGCGGCTGGGGCGGTGTCCCCGCGTCCGACTCGGTGCCGTAGTCCAGGATCAGCGCGACGCGCTTCTCGCCGGGTCCGGCTTCCTGCGAGCCGCAGATGGTCTCGAAGTTGACCTCGGTCAGGTCGACGCGGGGCTCGATGCCCTGGGACGTCGTGGACGTGCCGTAGCGGAACGCCTCGACGGCGCCGTCCTCAGGCGTGTAGTCGGCGACGCCGTCCATGGAGAACTCCCAGGCGCCGTTCTTCTCGTGGAAGTAGTTCCAGTACTCGTAGCCGTCCTCGGCGTGCGCGGTGCCGGCGAGACCGAGTACGGCGAACAGCGTGATGACAAGGGTGGTGAGAACGCCGATCACTCGGCGGACATGTGTGCGGGCCATGGCAGGCCTTTCTTTGCGGCGGTTCACATGACGAGACCGGACCGCGGGGACGTGCCGTTGAAGCCGGCACCACCCTGATCCGGCTCCGTCCCGTAGACCTCGACGGATTGATGGGAGCCGCTGCCTCCGTCTGGTGTTCCGGCTCGCCGGGACAGGTCCCGGCCCACGGTTGCGGGTCAGCGCCGGCTTCGGACCGGCTTTCCCACACGGAGGCAGTTAGTGGGTAGACAGTCCCACGCGCGCGGCGAGCCGTCAAAGCAATCGCGTCGGTGCGGAGCGTTAGGCTCGCCACATGACGAACTCACTCGAGCCCTCGAACTCCTTCGGCAGCGACCCCGCGCCGAGCTCGTCACCCGCCTGGCGGTGGCGGCTCGAGGACGCGGCGGGCAACGAGGTCACCGTGCCCGAGGTCGGGGCGCAGGAGTTCCCCTCCCAGAGCGACGCCGAGTCCTGGGTCGGCGAGGTCTGGCGCGAGCTGGCCGACGGCGGCGTCGACGCGGTCACCCTGTTCGAGGGGGACCGCGAGGTCTATGGCCCGATGAGCCTGCACGCTGCCTCGTAGTCGTATTGCATTAGCCATACGAAAACGTATGCGCATTGTGATACGGTCGCGCCTATGGCCATGCTGCGACCCTTCCCTTTCGAGACCCCGATCGCCCCTGACGCGCTGATCGACCGCCGCTCGGAGCTGGCGCAGCTCAGCCAGGCCGCGGCGGAACGGGTGCACATCCGCCTGGCCGGACCTCGACGGTTCGGAAAGACCTCGCTGCTGCTTGCACACGCGGCCGGCCTGTCGGGTGCCGGCTGGCGCACCGTGCATGTCGACCTCTACGGCGTGACCTCCCTGGCCGAGGTGTGCGTGCGGATCGCGTCGTCGTACTCCCGACTGCGCGATGGTCGGATCCGGTCGCACCTGGACTCGCTCGGCTCGCGGCTCGGCCTCTCGCTTACCGCGGCCGGCCCCGGGATCACGCTAGGTCCGCGACAGAAGGTGCCCACGCAAGAGGCGACCCAGACGGCCGCCGCTGAGCTGCTGGACCTGCCGCTGACGATGTTCGAGCGCGACGAGATCCCGACGCTCGTGGTCTTCGACGAGTTCCAGGACCTCCTGACCGCCGGTCCCGCCCTCGACGGACTGCTGCGCTCCCACGTCCAGTACCACGGCAACGCCGCGGTCTACATCTACGCAGGATCCCAGCCCTCGCTGATGCGCAAGCTCTTCAGCGACCGGGAGCGCCCGCTCTACGGCCAGGCCGAGCCGCTCGAGCTGGGCCCGCTTCCGGTGGACGAGGTGATGGTCGAGCTCGCCGAGCGGTTCGAGGAGCTGGGGGAGGACCCGGTCGGTGCGCTCTCGCCCTTGATAGCGACGGCCGCCGGCCACCCGCAGCGGACCATGCTGCTGGCCCACCTCCTGCACCGCGAGCTCGCCGCCCGCGACCTGGGGACCACCACCCTGCCGGAGGGGGAGTCGGTTGAGGGCATTGCGCTGGCAGACGCGGTGGTACGACGGGCACTCGCGATGACCAACGAGGCGCACCAGTCGGTCTGGGACGGGCTGTCGAGCGGGAAGAAGGCCGTCCTCGCGGCCCTTGCCGACGGTGACTCGCCGACCGGTACGACGACCGCCCGCAAGCTGGACACGTCGCGGGCGACCCTGCAGAGCGCGCTGCGTGAGCTGGCCAAGGAGGGCCAGCACGTCACACGCGACGGCGACACCGGCCCCTGGCGCTACGTCGACCCGCTGCTCGCAGCCTGGGTGCAGACAAGAGGCGGGGGTTACTGACCCTTGAGGTGATGCCTCCGAAGGGTTAGCGTGCTCGCACGGGGAGATGTGATGGCAGTCACACATCGTCACCTCGCAACACGAGGGTGATCCACCCTCCACTGGGGAGTGTGCGACGTGAAGCCAGCATTCATGCGACGCCTGATCGCCGAAGCGGTCGGGACCGCCATGCTCGTGCTCGTAGGCGCCGGCTCCGTGGTGGCCGCGCTGACCGCGAGCGGCGGTGAGCTCGGTTACGACGGTCTTGGCTTCATCGCCCTCGCATTCGCCATCGTCATCGCGTTGGTGATCTACGGCTTCGGCCCGGTCTCGGGAGCGCACATCAACCCGGTGGTGACCCTCTCGCTCGCAGTCACCCGGCGGTTTCCGTGGTCCGAGGTCGTGGGTTACATCAGCGCGCAACTCGTCGGCGCCGTGGTCGGAGCTCTGCTCATCGTCGCTGCTTACGGCACCAGCGCTGTCGACCTGGGACTGGGAGCGACGGCACTGTCCGATGGTGTGTCCTACTCACAGGGGATCGTTGCCGAGCTGCTCGGCACCTTCGTTCTGCTCTTCGCCGTGATGGCACTGGCCGTCGATTCCCGCGCACCGGTCGGCTGGGCAGGGCTGATGATCGGGCTTTCCGTTGCAGCCGCGATCCTGCTCATCGGCCCGCTCACCGGTGGTTCGTTGAACCCGGCCCGAACCTTCGGCCCCTACCTGGCGCTCTCGTTCTTCGGGGGGAGCGTCGAATGGCCTCAGATCGCGTTGTACACGGCGGGTCCGCTGCTGGGCGGAATCGCCGCCGTGCTCGCGTACGACTTCATTTCGAAGAGCAAGCGCGCGGAGATGGACGCTGTGGACGAGTCCTACACGCCGAGCACGCAGACGGACAGCTGAGCAGGCGTACGAGTCCGTCGCCTGATCCGGAGTTTCCTACCAGTCAAGAGAGGGAGAGCGCCATGGCAGGTAATCGCGTTGTTGTCTACAAGGGACCGGGGGAGGTGGCGGTCGAGGCGATCGACTACCCCAAGCTCGAGCTCCCCGATGACGTGGTCAGCGGTCTGGGGATCAAGAAGAAGGCGCCTCACGCC
This sequence comes from Nocardioidaceae bacterium, assembly GCA_041606495.1. GTDB lineage: Bacteria > Actinomycetota > Actinomycetes > Propionibacteriales > Nocardioidaceae > Nocardioides_C. Next base: position 1,115 of record JBFIWG010000111.1, on the reverse strand, counting down.
GCAATTCTCAAGCTGGTCACCACCAACATCTGTGGCAGTGACCAGCACATGGTCCGTGGTCGCACCACGGCGCCCGTCGGTCAGACGCTGGGGCACGAGATCACCGGAGAGGTGGTCGAGACCGGCGAGGACGTCCTGTTCGTAAAGGAGGGCGACATCTGCTCGGTGCCCTTCAACATCGCGTGCGGCCGGTGCCGGATGTGCAACGAGGGCAAGACCGGAATCTGTCTGAACGTGAACCCGGCGCGGGCGGGCGCAGCCTACGGGTACGTCGACATGGGCGGCTGGGTCGGCGGCCAGGCCGAATACGTCATGGTCCCGTTCGCCGACTTCAACCTGCTCAAGTTTCCCGACCGGGACCACGCCTTGGAGAAGATCCTGGATCTGACCATGCTTTCCGACATCTTCCCGACCGGGTACCACGGGGCCTACACCGCTGGCGTCACGACCGGATCGACCGTCTACATCGCCGGAGCCGGGCCAGTGGGCCTCGCCGCCGCCCACGCCGCCCAGCTGCTGGGCGCCTCGGTGGTGATCGTGGGAGACATGAACGCCGACCGGCTGGACCAGGCACGTAGTTTCGGCTGCGAGACCGTCGACCTCACCGCGAACGCGGAGCTGCCCGAGATGATCGAGCAGATCCTCGGCGAGCCGGAAGTGGATGCAGCCGTCGACGCCGTGGGGTTCGAGGCACGCGGTCACGGGGCTGACGCGGAGGAGGCACCGGCGACGGTCCTCAACGACATCATGTCCGTGTCCCGTGCGGGCGCGTCGCTGGGAATCCCCGGTCTCTACGTTACGGGTGATCCAGGAGGTATCGACGAGAACGCCAAGGTCGGTCAGATAGGCGTCCGGTTAGGACTGGGTTGGGCCAAGTCACACAGCTTCACGACCGGCCAATGCCCGGTCAAGCGCTACAACCGCCAGCTGATGAACATGATCCTGGCCGACAGAACGAAGATCGCGAAGGCTGTGGGCGCGACGACGATCGGCCTCGACGACGCTCCCGACGCCTACCAGCAGTTCGACAAGGGTGCGGCCAAGAAGTACGTCATCGACCCGCACGGCATGGTCGCCTAGCCGGCCCGCCCATGCGAGACAGCAGGGGCAGGACC
>JBFIWG010000110.1:0-9400 GCA_041606495.1 Nocardioidaceae bacterium | reverse complement strand
CCTGCCGGGCAGCGCGCGTGAACTCCTCCCACGACCAGCCGTCCTCGGCGTTCGGCGGCGTCTCGCCCTCTTCCGCAAGCCTGTTGAGGTCGATCAGGTCCTCGTTGTAGTAGACGACCCGTGGGGACACGTCGTGCGGCATGCACTGCAGCGAGGCCGAGGCGGCGAACGCCTCCAGCCCGTCGCGCTCGAACCCGTCGCCGAAGTCGATCTGCCGCTCCGCGAGGAGCTGGTCGACTGGTTGCACCTGACCGGCCTCGATCAGCGTCGGCAGGTGCTGCTGGTCGATCAGGAAGACGTCGGGCGGATCACCGGCGGCGTAGTCGGTCTGCAGCTCGGCCAGCGCCTCCTTGGCCGTCGAGGCGTGCCGGACCTCGATGGCGACGTGCGGGTTGCGCTCGGTGTAGGCCTCCGCCATCGCGTCGTACGCCTCGTTGGCCCCGGGCGGACCGTAGACCGCGAACGTCAGGCTCACCGGCGACGGAGACGCCGCGCTGGGCAGGCTGCCGGACGGGCTCGGCGTCGCGGCCGGGTCGGGGGTGACGCTGGTCGTGCATCCGGCCGCAAGGACGCACAGCGCGACCAGGCTCGTAACGCCACTACGCCTGCGCACCGATGACACCCGCACACCTCAATCTCGACCGAGAACCCCTGAGACACCGTACCGGGACACGCCAACGTTTCCGGCGTCGCATTGTGTGGTGTTGGCCCCACCGAGCCCTAGGGTTGAGGACGACCAGGGCTCGGAGACCGTCGTGTCGGCCCGCACCGCACACAGAAGCTGGGATCGCACATGACCGTTGGCCGCCGTCGTCTCGGAGCCACCGGGCTCGCTGCTCTGGCAGTCACCATCGCCCTTACCGGGTGCGCGCCCGCCACCCAGGAGCTTTCCGAGCGTCCACAGCGGCGCGATACCGCCTCCCCCACACCGGCCGCGGCGACCTCCCCGGCTGCTTCGCCGACGCCCGAGGAGAGTCCGGCCGAGTCCCCGTCGGAGCCGACACCCACCGCCGGCGACGAGCCGACGGCCGAGAAGGCCGCGAACGGCAAGGTGACCCTGCGCGACCGGTTGCTAACCGCGGACCAGGTGCCCACCTCCTCCGAGGACTTCTCCTGGTCTGAGGGGGCGACCCGCGGCAAGGAGGGCAGGAAGCCGTTCGCCACCTGCCACAAGTTCGCGATGACCTCGATCGGCGCGTCGTCGGTGGCCTCCCGCACCTTCGAGCCCTCCGACGAGGGCAGCACCGCCAGCACGTTGGTCGCGAGCTTCGCGGACGAGATGACGGCCAAGCGCGCCTTCGAGGTGCTCAAGTCGTGGCGTGGGCAGTGCGAGGAGGAGCTCCAGCGCTACGACCAGCGTGACGTCGGTCCCCTCGAGTCCGTGCCCGGGGCGCAGGGCACCGCCGGGTGGTACCTCCTCACCTACGGCCCGGCCGCGGGCAACCCCGACGAGAGCTACTACGACGCCCAGGGCCTGGTCCGGGTGGGCTCCAGGATCGCCGTCGTCCAGCTCCGCCTGATCGGCCAGGACTACAACTTCGACGCCGGCAAGGAGCCGATGGTCGAAGCCGTCCGGTCGGCCGCGGCCAAGCTGGGCTGAGGTACGCCGGACCGGCGGCTCAGCCCAGAGCGTTGAGACGCTCGAGGTCCTCGGCGTCCAGGGACAGGTGCACTGCCTTCGCGGACGCGGCGATGGACTCCGGCTTGCTGGCACCGGGGATCGGGATGACCACCGGCGACTGCGCGAGCTGCCAGGCCAGGGCCACCTGCTGAGCGGAGGCGTCGTACTTCTGCCCCACCTCGGCGAAGACCGAGAAACGGGTGCCGAGCTCGCCGGCCTCGCTCATCCCGCCGAGCGGGCTCCACGGCAGGAAGGCGATGCCGTACTTGTCGCAGAGCTCGAGCTCCGGACGCGAGCTCAGGAACTTCGGGGAGAACTGGTTCTGGACCGCGGCCAGGCCGTTGCCGAGGATCTCGCGGGCCAGCTCGATCTGCTCCGGATCGGCGTTGGAGATGCCGGCGCGGACGATCAGGCCGTCGTCGATCAGCTCCTTCAGCCCGCCGATGGTGTCGGCGTAGTCGACCTCGGGGTCCGGACGGTGGTGCTGGTAGAGACCGATCGCGTCGACCCCCAGCCGGCGCAGCGAGCCCTCACAGGCGTCGCGGAGGTACTCCGGGCGACCGTTCAGGTGCCACTCGCTGCCGCGGCGGGTGTGCCCGCCCTTGGTGGCGACGACGACGTGCTCGGCTCCGGCGCCGTACTCCCGCAGCGCCCGTGCGATCAGCTCCTCGTTGTGGCCGAAGCTGGCCTCGTCCTGGGAGTAGGCGTCAGCGGTGTCGATCAACGAGACCCCCTCGTCGAGGGCCCGGTGGATCGTGCGGACCCCGAGCGCCTCGTCGTTGTGGTCGCGCACGGACATCGGCATCCCGCCGAGGCCGATCGCGCTGACTTCCTGGTCGCCGATAAGTCGCTGCTGCATGGGGAACACCCTAGGTGACCGTCTGGCACCATCAACTCCGTGACCGAGGTGAGCAACCCATTCGACCGTGCCCTGACGCGCGGCAGGACGTCTGCACGTCAGCGCGTGGCGCGAGTGCAGTCCAAGTCGTGGCACATCGGTCAGGCCGCGATCGCCGCCGCCGTGGCCTGGTTGATCGCCAAGAACCTGCTGGGCCACGAGATCCCGTTCTTCGCTCCTATCGCCGCGGTGGTGGCACTCGGCACCTCCTACGGTCAGCGGCTGCGCCGCGTGGCGGAGGTCACGGTCGGTGTCGCGGTCGGGGTCCTCGTCGCCGACCTGCTGGTGATCGCGCTCGGCACCGGCTGGTGGCAGCTCGGGCTGGTTGTCGCCCTGGCGATGTCGGCGGCCTTCCTGCTCGACGACGCCGGCCTGTTCGTGACCCAGGCAGCCATCCAGTCGATCATCGTGGTCACCCTGCTCCCCAACCCGGACCAGGCGCTGACCCGATGGACCGATGCGCTGGTGGGTGGGACGGTGGCCCTGGTCGCCGCGGCCGTCGTACCCCGTGCGCCTCTGCGCCGACCCCGCGAGCAGGCGGCGGTGGTGGTGCGTAAGATCTGCGAGCTGCTGCAGGCCGCGTCGGAGAGCGCCGCCGACGGGGACGTGGACCGCGCCCTGGACGTGCTGGCGCAGGCCCGCACCACCGACCCGTTGATCCGCGAGCTTCAGGCCGCTGCGGACGAGGGGCTGTCGGTGGTCGCGTCGTCGCCGTTCCGCCGTCGGCACAAGGGCCGGGTACGCCGGATGGCCGACCTGGTCGAGCCGATGGACCGTGCCATGCGCAACACGCGGGTGCTGGTTCGTTGGGTGGCGGTGGCCAACTACCACCGGCAGCCGCTGCCCCGCTCGTACTCCGTGCTGTGCGCGGACCTCGCCGCCGCCACCGACGACATGGCCGCTGCGCTGGAGCGCGACGAGATGCCCGAGGGGATCCGCGCGTCGCTGCTGCGGATCGGCGAGGGGACCGCGCTGGTGGAGCGCACCGACGCCCTGTCCGCGGACGTGGTGCTCGGACTGATCCGGTCGCTGATCGTAGACCTGCTGCAGATCACCGGCCTGGACGTACTCCAGGCCACCGACTCCCTCCCGCCACCACCCCCCTAGTTGAGCCGCGGGTTCTGCCCCGTTGAGCCGCGGGTTGTGCCCGGTTGAGCCGCGCCTCCTGCCGTCCGGGACTAGTCTGGGCTTGATGTCCGATACACCCAGACACCGGCGCCCGGTGCTACCCGGCGCCGCACACTTCGACACGCTGCCCGGCGCGGACGACCCCGCCGTACGCAGCGAGGCAGCCGACCGCGCCGCGACGCTGCTGGTCCGAGGTGCACACGAGGTGGGCGACGAGGCAGTTGTCGCCCGGGTGGTCTCGCTCGCCGACTCCGAGGGCCTCGACACCCTTGCCGACCTGTGGGCGAGCTCCCCCGCCGACTCACTGGCAGGCTGCCTCTGGCGGCTATACCTGCTGCGCTCCTGGGTGTACGCCGACCCGGTGACCGCCGCTCGCGAGTTCGACGCCGGTCGCAAGCACACGCCCGTGCACGAAGCCGTTGCCGGAGTGGTGGACCCGCCCGGACCGGACGAGGTGCGCCAGCTCGCGGACCACGTCCTGCGCGGGGTCGTCAGGGGCGACTTCGCCGACACCCTGTTCCGGGCAGCGGCATTCGCACGTGTCGCAGCGGCAGGACGAGCTCACCTCGGGAGCACAGCCAACGGCGCGACCTACGAGTCGGACCTGTCCGCTGCCAAGCTGGTCACCATGGCCGAGCAGCTGGAGCACTCCGGCCAGCTCGAGCTCGCCGGACAACTCGCCTGATCTCTCGCCTGATCTCTCGCCTCCGCGTTCAGCCACAGCGACGTGAGGACCGTCGCGGCCGAATTCGGTGGATGTGTTCGGCTCGCTGGGCCCCGGCTTGTAGACTCGGGCTCGCGTCGGACCGCGGCAGCCCCGGGTCCCAAAATTAGCCGCTACGAGCGGCCACGCGCCGTGAGGCGCTCCCGGTCCGGCGCATTACGTGGCCGAAGCCCCGTCGAGACACTCGGCGGGGCTTCGGCATTCCCGGAGCTGTCGTTCACTGGGCTGTCGTTCACTGGGCGCGGGCGACGGCGACCTGCGCCGCGAGCCGCGCGTTGCTCAGCACCAGGGCAACGTTGGCGGCCAGGCTTGCACCTTCGGTGTGCTCGTGGAAGTAGCCGAGCAGGAACGGCGTGACGTCCTTGCCGGTCACCCCGGCCGTTGCAGCGGCGGCGAAGCCGGACGCCAGCGTCGTCTCGTGCAACGCCGGGTCCATCTCGTCTTCGGCGCTGATCGGGTTGGCGACCACCATCGCCTGTCGCAGGCCCAGCCCGTCGCGGTGCGCCATGGTCGCGGCGATCTCGGCCGGGTCGTCGAGCCGCCAAGGCACACCGAGCCCGGTGTCGCGGATGTAGAACCCGGGGAAGACATCGGTGCGGTACCCCACGACCGTGACCGACAAGGTCTCGAGGCGCTCCAGCGTGGCCGGCACGTCCAGGATCGACTTCACCCCGGCGCACACGACGACCACCGGGACCGCCGCAAGCGCGAACAGGTCGGCCGACTCGTCCCATGAGTCCGTCGCCCCGCGGTGCACGCCGCCGAGCCCTCCGGTCGCGAAGACCCGGATCCCCGCGAGGTGCGCGAGGTACGACGTCGCGGCGACCGTCGTCGCGCCCACCACGCGCTTGGCCATCACGACGCCCAGGTCGCGGATGCTCGTCTTGACCACCGACTCGTCCTCGGCCACGCGCACCAGCGCCTCGTCGGAGAGCCCGACCCGCACCTCGCCGTCGACGATCGCGATCGTGGCTGGAACGGCCCCTTCCCGTCGTACCACCTCCTCGATCTCGCGGGCTGTCGTTGCGCTGGTCGCCGACGGCAGGCCGTGGCTGATGATCGTGGATTCGAGTGCCACGACGCCGGCGCCTGATGCAATAGCGTCAGACACCTCTTCGGACAGGCGGAGAGGGAGAGTCACCCGGGCATTGTGCCGGACGGTGAGCGGAGGAGAAGCCTTGCTGGTCTCGTGTCTGGGCGACATCATGCTCGACGTCATCGTCGACGTACCCCACGGACTGCGGCGCGACGACGACACCCCTGCGCGCATCACCTTCGCGGCCGGCGGCCAGGCCGCCAACGTGGCCACCTGGGTCCAGGCGTACGACGGACGCGCCCGCGTGTTCGGCCCGCGGGCGCAGACCGGGCCAGGCCGACTGGTGGACGAGTCGCTGGCCGCCACCGGAATCGAGGTTCACGGGCCGCTGACCGGGCGCGCCGGCACGGTGATGTCCCTGGTCACCGAGGGCCACCGGTCGATGGCATCTGACGCGGGCACGAGCGAGTGGCTGGACGAGGTCCGGCCAGGGCCCTGGCTAGACGGGGCGGACTGGCTGTTCGTCTCCGGTTACGCGTTGCTCCGCGCGGCCGACCCGCAGCACATCGTGGAGACAGCCCGTGTCGCACGGGCGGCCGGGACCAAGGTGGCGGTCGACCTCGCGTCCGCGGCCATGATCACGACCTACGGGGCCGACCGTTTCCGGCGGCTGTGGCAGTCCCTGAGTCCGGCGGTGGTCTTCGCCAACGAGCAGGAGTGGTCCGCCACCAACACCGGCAGCACCGACGAGCCGACATCGTTCGGAGCGGGCGGCACGACGGTGCTGGTGCTCAAGCAGGGTGCGCGAGGCTGCACGTTCGTCATCGACGGTATCGGCGACCACCACGATCCGCTTCCCGGGCCGGTGCGCGACGCCACCGGTGCCGGCGACGCACTGGCCGCCGGCTTCCTGCTCGGCGGCACGGACCTGGCGATGGCGGTGGCCGCTCGCTGCGTTGCGCAGGTCGGCGCTCAGCCGGGCACCGTGCTCCAGGACGAGCCCTCGTGAGCCGGCCCAGCGGCCCCGGCGCGCTCCGGGTGCGCGGCATCGACATCCCCGAGGGCGAGCTGTCGTGGCAGTTCAGCCGTGCCTCAGGACCTGGCGGTCAGTCGGTGAACACGGCCGACAGCAGGGTGGAGCTGGTGTTCGACGTTGCCGGATCACCGTCCCTGCCCGAGCACCTGCGCGACCGGGCGGTGTCGCGGCTCGGTCACCGGCTGGTCGAAGGCCGGCTCAGGATCACCGCGTCGGAGTACCGCTCGCAGCATCGCAACCGTGAGGCCGCGCGCGCCCGCCTCGTCGACGTACTCACCGATGCCTTGCGTCCACCGGCCCCGCCGCGGCGTCCGACCAAGCCGACCCGTGGCTCGAAGGAGCGCCGCCTAGCCGGCAAGAAGAGGCGCAGCGACGTGAAGGCGATGCGCCGGCGGCCGGTCGACTGAGCCTCAGCCGACGCCGAGCCGCTTGGACCAGCCCGAGAACGAGGCCTGGTCGTCGTGCGGGTTGTCGACGTAGACGTTGAGCTGGTCTGTCGGCACCCAGCCGTTCTCCACCCTCACCTTCACCCAGCGCGGCGAGCTGAGGCAGCTGCGCGGAATCCGCACCGTCATCGTGTCCCTGCCGTAGTCGACCTTGCGCCCCACGCTGCAGGAAACCGACTTCGCGCCCCGCGTCATCCGCGCAGCACCGGCACGGTCGTCCCTAGATGTGAGGAGGGTGACCTGGCGCTTGACCCTCTCGTTGGTCTTGAGCCGCACAGTCAGGCTGTGGTTGTAGCCGGAACGGGTGAGGTCGTCGAAGGTCGCACGAACGAGCACGATGCGGTTCGTGTGGCGCACCAGCACCCGGCGTACGTCTGCCTCGGTGGACGGCTGAAGCGTGGGCTCGGAGTACGTGAAGCCCTGCACCCACACGTCATCGGCAGGATCGACGAGCCTGAGGTCCTTGGCATGCACCGTGGAGGTGCCGGAGGCCAGCAGAGCTGTGGCCGCGAGCACGGCGGCGGTACGACGGGCTAGAAGGGTCATACCCTGAAAATGTAGACATCTCGCGACCTCGTCGGACCGAAATGCGTGAACTGTCTGGACCGGTGGGTGTCGTCTAGGGTCAGCACATGGCCCGCCTGACGAAGATGGTCCGCTCCCTGATCCGGCACACCGGCAGCAGGAAGCAGTCCGCCCACACGCCCTCGGTCGAGTACTCCCCCAACCTCGACGGTCGACCCGACCCCGGCGAGGTGGTGTGGGCCTGGGTCGCCTACGAGGACGACCCGAGGCAGGGCAAGGACCGGCCGGTCCTGCTCATCGGTCGGCACGGCTCCACGCTGCTCGGGCTGCAGCTGACCAGCCAGGACCACGACCTCGACGCCGAGGACGAGGCCCGCTACGGCAGGTACTGGATGGACGTCGGCTCCGGCGACTGGGACAACCAGCGTCGCCCCAGCGAGGTCCGGCTGGACCGGCTGCTCCGGCTCGAGGAGCAGGAGGTACGACGGGAAGGCGCCGTCCTCGACCGCGACATGTTCGAGGCCGTCGTGGCCGAGGCTCGGCGCTTCCACGACGTGTGATCAGTCGCTGACGAGCCGTCCGCCCGCGCCGGCGCGCAGGTACATCGGCACACCGGCGACCAGGGCGATGACCACCAGCACCGGGCCAATGAATCCCTGGCTCAGCGGCATCACCCCGGGCACCAGCATGAAGGCGATCAGCCCGATGTCCAGGGCCACCGCGACTGCCAGGGCCACTCCCAGCTGCCAGTCCCCGCGTCGTCTCCTCCACGCCAGCAGGAGGCCGAGAACGGCGACGCCACCGAACAGCACGTTGAGGCTGTGGAACTGCAGCAGGGCGGCGGTCGCCGCCCCCGGGCTGGTCGGCACGCTGTCGGCGACGGACGAACCGAGGGTGAGCAACCCGTCGCGAGCCCCGGCCGCCAGTAGGCTGGCGCCACCCACGACATGCACGGCACCCCAGACGGCGAGAGACCCGACGAAGACCCAGGTCGGCCACGACGACCTCGTGGACGCGCCGCTCATGACACTGCCCCCTCGAGCTCGGCGGCCAGCTCGGCCAGCACCTGGAGATGGTCGCGCCAGCCACCCTGGTTCTGCTCCAGGTCGACCGGGTCGACGAAGCCTCGGTGCACCACGCGAAGCCTGGTCTGCTCGCCGATCGGCTCCAGCTCGAACGTGACTGTGGTGACCAGCTCCTCGTCCGTCGCGCGCCAGGTGTGGACCAGACGCAACGGCGGTTCGATCACCTCGTAGAACCCCTCGATGCCCACCTCGAGATCCAGGTCCGGGAAGGTGATGCACAACGCGAGCCGGCCGCCCAGCGTCAGCTCCATGGACTCGACCTCGACGTTCGCGCCGGGCGGCCCGAACCAGCGGGCGTACAGCTCCGGCTCGGTGAGCACGCGGAACACGGTCTCGGGCCTGGCGGCGACGATCTGGTCGACGTCGAGGGCCAGCTCTGACGGACTGCTCATGGGGTCCCTCCCCTTTCGATGTCTTCGGCGAGCCCGGCAAGGCGGCCGAGGCTCTGGGTCCAGAACTCGCGGTACCGGTCGATCCAGTCCTCGGCGAGCAGAAGGCGCTCGGACTCGAGGCTCAGGAGGTGCCTGCGTCCCGACAGCCGGCGGCTGACGATGCCCGCATCCTCGAGCACCTTGACGTGCTTGGTCACCCCCGCCGGCGACAGGTCGAGGGTTGCGCTCGCCTCCCCCACGGACAGCTCCCCACGTCGGGCGAGCTCCGCGACGATGGCACGTCGCGAGGAGTCGGCCAGTGCTGTGAACACTCGGTCGAGGACCAGTTCATCGTTAGCCATGTAGCGAACAGTACGCCGTTCGGCGTACTGTGTCCAGAGGTCCCTCGGCAGAAGTCCCGGCTCAACGCGGCAGAAGTCCCGGCTCAACGCGGCAGAACCCCCGGCTCAACGGGGCAGAGCCCCCGGCTCAACGGGCGGCGTCGAGTGCTTTGCGGATCCGGGTGTCGG
>JBFIWG010000109.1:0-9474 GCA_041606495.1 Nocardioidaceae bacterium | reverse complement strand
TGGGTCGATCTCCTCCAGCAGGTCGAGCACGACCGTCCCCGACTCGTCCTGGTGCCAGCCGCCGACGATGCGACCGTCCCACCAGGCGGTGCTCCCGCCGTTCCCGTTGCTGTCGAACACTTCCGCTCGGTGCTCGCCGAGGTACCAGGCCCTCTCGAACCACCCCATCGTTGTCGAGTCCAGGGATGGCAGGAGCGCTGCCCACGGCTCGACCGGATCGGTGTCCTCGACGTCGTCGGGCAGCACGTAGCCGGTCTGGCCGTCGAGATCCACCTCCACGGCACCGACGTCGACCAGCGCCCGCCGTGTGGCCGCCATGGTGGAGCCCAGCCACCACTTGATGTCGCGGGCGGTGCCGGGACCGAACGTCCCGAGCCACTGACCGACGAGGGTGGCCGTAGCGACGGCGGGATCGACCTCCTCGAGAGGCTCCCCCAGCCACGAGCTCATCGTGGTCCAGCGTGGACGGGACGCCGTCCAGCCGCCGTCGTTCGAGGCACGCTCCACCTCTCCCGCGGCCGACATGGTGGTCAGCACCCGCGGCCCGATCGGCACCTCACCGCCCCACGTCTTGCCGACGCCGAACGTGATCCTGCCCTCCAGCAGGGGGAGCTCGTCGCGGAGCTCCGACGAGGTGGCCTCCCGGCCGTCCTGCAGCGCCTCGAGTACGGCGGCCCGGGCGGCCTTGAACCACGCCTCGGCGTCCTCAAAGAGCCCGGCCTTCTCCACCTCGCGCACCAGCCGGCGGATCTCGGTGTCCGACACCCTGAAGCCCGTCGCGGCCTGGACGAAGCTCAGCGACGCACGCGGGAAGACGAACAGCGTCCGGCGCATCGCGAGGTGCTTCACGAGCGACCGATCGACGTACAGCGCCCGATCCAGGTCCTCGGTCGTCATGCCCGGAACGCGTGCCCAGGCGGAGAGGTACACCGTGGCCGGGTCGGTGGCGTGCAGGCAGACCAGGCTGCGGGCCGCATCCTCCGCCGTCTCGGCACCGTACCCGGGGGCGAGCCGGTGCCGTCGAGCCAGTCTTGCTCGCCGCTCGTGTACTCCGATGGCCCGCACGTCGCCATTCTCACAGTCGCCGGTCCCGGCTTTGTCGCTCAACGCGCGACAGGCACGATGAGTCGGTGAGCCAACCCGACAACCACGTGGACACCCGCGCTGAGAAGATCCTCGTCGTCGTCGGCATCGTCGTTCTGGCGTTCAACCTGAGGCCGGCCGCGATCAGCGTCGGCCCGGTGCTGCAGGACCTGACGTCCGAGCTCGGCATGGCGGCCGTCACCGCCGGGGTGCTTACCACCCTTCCCGTGCTGGCCTTCGCCGGCTTCGGGGCACTGGCGCCCTGGTTCGCACGGATGGTCGGCGTGCACCGGGTCACCCTCATCTCCCTGGGCGCGGTCGTGCTCGGCCTGACGGCCCGCGCGGCGACCGAGAGCATCCCGCTGTTCCTGGTGCTCTCCCTCCTCGCACTCGCCGGGATGGCGACCGCCAACGTGCTCCTGCCGTCGCTGGTCAAGCTGCACTTCCCGCACCGGGTGGGTCTGCTCACCGGGATCTACAGCACCTCGCTGGCGATCGGGCTGACCTTCGCCTCCGCTCTCACCGTTCCTGTCTCTGAGGCGCTCGGGTCCTGGCGGTGGGGACTGGCGACGTGGGGGCTGACCGCCCTGATCGCGGCACTCCCCTGGATCGCCTTGATCCGGCACGACCGGAAGCCAGAGCAGGTCCCGCACGCGATCACCCTCGGCGCGGTTGCCCGCACACGGCTCGGCTGGGCGATGGCGGCCTTCTTCGGCCTGCAGTCGCTGCAGGCCTACTCAATCTTCGGCTGGTTCGCCCAGGTCTACCGCGACGCCGGCTTCTCCCCCGCCACCGCCGGGCTGCTCCTCGGCGTGATCACGGCGATGAGCATCCCGCTGTCATTCATCGTCCCGCGTCTCGCGGCGCGTCTGCACAACCAGTCGTGGCTGATCCTGGCCCTGGTCTCCTGCTACCCACTCGGCTACCTCGGCCTGATCTTCGCGCCGGTGGCCGGCGCCTGGCTCTGGGCCCTCCTGGTCGGCGCGGCAGCCAGCGTCTTCCCGCTCGTGCTCACGCTGATCGGGCTGCGGGCGCGCACCGGTGCCGGGACCGCGGCCCTGTCCGGCTTTACGCAGAGCGTGGGCTACCTGATCGCGGCCCTCGGACCCTTCGGTATGGGCGTGCTCTATGACCTGACCGGTGGCTGGACCGTGCCGTTGAGCGTGCTCCTCGTGCTCGTCGTGCCGCAGCTCGCCGCCGGGCTCACGGTGTCGCGCCCGTCGTACATCGAGGACCAGGTTCGACCCGGCCGGCACACCGGCGTCAGCTGAACCGGGGCTCAGACCACGGAGAGCGGCAGCAGCTTCTGGCCGGTGGGGCCGATCTGGATCTCGGTGTCCATCATCGGGCAGACGCCGCAGTCGTAGCAGGGCGTCCAGCGGCAGTCCTCGACCTCGACATCGGAGTCAGGGTCGATCGAGTCCTGCCAGTCCTCCCATAGCCAGTCCCGGTCGAGACCGGAGTCCAGGTGGTCCCAGGGCAGCACCTCGGAGTACTCACGCTCACGCACGGTGTACCAGTCGAGGTCGACCGGCATGTCCTCGAGCGCCTTCTCGGCGGCCGCGGCCCAGCGGTCGTAGGAGAAGTACTCGCTCCAGCCGTCGAACCGACCGCCGTCACGCCACACCTCCTCGATGATCCGACCGACCCGCCGGTCGCCGCGCGAGAGCAGGCCCTCGATGATGCCGGGGCGCCCGTCGTGGTAGCGGAACCCGATGGCGCGGCCGTACTGCTTGTCGGCGCGCACGTTGTCGCGCAGCTTCTGGAGCCGCTCGTCGGTGGTGACGTGGTCGAGCTGGGCGGCCCACTGGAACGGCGTGTGCGGCTTGGGCACGAAGCCACCGATGGAGACCGTGCAGCGGATGTCGTTGCGGCCGGAGACCTCTCGGCCCTTGGCGATCACCTTCTTGGCCAGCGAGGCGATCTCGAGGACGTCCTCGTCGGTCTCAGTGGGCAGGCCACACATGAAGTAGAGCTTCACCTGCCGCCAGCCGTGGGAGTACGCCGTGGCGACCGTGCGGATCAGGTCCTCCTCGGTGACCATCTTGTTGATCACCTTGCGCATCCGCTCCGAACCGCCCTCCGGGGCGAAGGTCAGTCCGGACCGACGGCCGTTGCGGGAGAACTCGTTGGCCAGCGTGATGTTGAAGGCGTCGACCCTCGTGGACGGCAGCGACAGGGAGACGTTCGAGCCCTCGTAGCGGTCCGCCAGACCCTTGGCCACGTCGCCGATCTCGGTGTGGTCGGCGCTGGACAACGACAGCAGGCCGACCTCCTCGAAGCCCGACTTGCGGATGCCGTTCTCCACCATGTCGCCGATCGTCTTGATCGAGCGCTCGCGCACCGGGCGGGTGATCATCCCGGCCTGGCAGAACCGGCAGCCGCGCGTGCAGCCGCGGAATATCTCCACCGAGAACCGCTCGTGCACGGTCTCCGCGAGCGGCACCAGCGGCTTGCGGGGGTAGGGCCACGCGTCGAGGTCCATGAGGGTGTGCTTGTGCACCCGCCACGGAACCCCGGAGGTGTTCGGCGCGACTCGCTTGATCCGACCGTCGGGGAGGTACTCGACGTCGTAGAACTTGGGGACGTAGACCCCGCCGGAGACAGCGAGCCGGTAGAGCAGCTCGTCACGCGGGGTGCGACCGCCCAGGCCGGGGGAACCTTCCTGCTTCCACTCGCGGATCACCTCGGAGATCGCGAGCACGATCTCCTCGCCGTCGCCCAGGACCGCGGCATCGACGAAGTCCGCCACCGGCTCGGGGTTGAACGCGGCATGCCCGCCGGCAAGGACGATCGGGTCATCGTCGGTGCGGTCCACCGAGCGCAGCGGGATGCCGGCCAGGTCCAGGGCGGTCAGCAGGTTGGTATAGCCCAGCTCGGTCGCGAACGAGATGCCGAAGACGTCGAAGGCGCGGACGGGGCGGTGGTTGTCCACGGTGAACTGCGGGATGGCGTTCTCCCGCATCGTGCGCTCCATGTCGGGCCACACCGAGTAGGTGCGCTCGGCCATGATCCAGTCGCGCTCGTTGAGCACTTCGTAGAGGATCTGCACACCCTGGTTGGGCAGGCCGACTTCGTACGCGTCGGGGTACATCAACGCCCACCGGACCTCGGCTTCGTCCCACTCCTTCTGAGTGGAGTTCAGCTCGCCGCCGACGTACTGGATCGGCTTCTGCACCGACGGCAGCAGCGGCTCAAGTCTCGGGAAGACAGACTCGGCTGTGGGGGCGGACATGCGGAACCTCTCGAAGACAGGCGGGGGTCGGACCAAGGGTACGACGATTGCCCCGGAGGTTCTAACCGGTCAGTCCGGGGTGCCGAGCTCCTTCAGAGCCGCCTCGGCCTCGGCCAGCTCCTCCCGCGCGAGTGCAATCAGGTCGGCCAGGCCAGGCGCGCCGAAGCGGTCTCTGACGTGCTCGACGACATCGGCGATGACGGGATCCGGCTGCGACTCGGTCATGGCCCCATCCTCGCAAACCGACTGCCGCACTGCCGTCAGGCCTCCCCGGCGAGTCATCCCTTGACGTAGGAGAGCTTCTCGCAGACCTTGCCGTCCCGGAAGCGGATGACGTCGGTGCCCCGGACGTGGCCCGGCGAGCCATCTGCCTCGGCCCAGTCGAAGCGCCACCGCACGACGGCGCGGTCGTGGCACACGAACGACTCTTCCTCGGTGAACACGGGGTCGCGGGTGGTGCCGAACAGCTCCTCCCACGCCCGTCGAACCGCCTGGGCGCCCTCGTGCCTGATCCCGTCGGGCGCGGGTGCGGTCGACTCGAAAACACAGTCGTCGGTCATCAGCGCCATGACCGCCTCAACGTCGCGTGCGGCGAAGGCGGCATTGAACCTGGCCAGGACTGCGTGGTTCCTGCCCCAGTCCGCGCTGCGGCCGAACCCGGCGAGCAGGTCCGTCTGGGCGTCACCGGTCAGTGACGCCCGCGGCCCGATGGCGCCGCCGCTGCGGTACATCTCCTCACGCGCGGAGAACCAGGCCGCGACCTCGGAGACCAGGTGGGGATCCATGCGGGTGTCGCCGCCCGTCGCCGCGGCAAGATCCCAGCCGTGGATCAGATGGTCCGCGGCCAGCTGTCGAACGTACTCGTCGGCGTCCTCCTGCCCGTAGGAAAGGTGCACCTTGCCGCCCGACGGAAGGGTCTTCGCGACCACGGACGTCGCCTCCGCGGCCGCAGTCAGCGCCGAGGCGATCGGGTCGTCGCCGAGCAGGTCGCCGTCGAGGCTGTCGCCCACCTCCTCGATCGTTGTGCCCTGCATCAGCGGGACGCACCACCGGTCCTCGCCGACCACGTGGTTCACCAGGTCACGCACCGTCCACTCCGAGCACGGGGTGGGGTCGTCCCACTGGTCCGTACCCACTGCATTGACTCGGTCTGCCCAGCTCTCGACGGTCCGGTGGTACAGCGTGTTGACATCCATGACCGGCCTCCCTCGCGACTTCTCTCAGCCTGCGCCTACCTGACGGCCACGTCCAGAGCCACGGGACGGCGGAACGTGACGAGTAGGAGGTAGGTCCGCTTTCCCTCCCCCAACCGGGCCATGCACACCGGCCAAATGCGGGTTTACGGTCGAAGGGATCGACGGGATGCAGCACCGCTGGACGGGAGGACATCTCATGTCGGGCGTCTCGGGACTCACCCGGATGGTGACCTGGCCGTCGAGAGCCAACGGCAGGACCCACCATCGCAATGCGTGGCGTTGTCCGAACTCTCACCCACCGGACAGCCGTCTCCGCCTGGCGCTCTACTCCCACGACACCCAGGGCCTCGGTCACATCCGTCGCAACAGCCTCGTCGCGGCCGCCCTGGTCGCCGCGCGGCCGGACACGGACGTCCTCCTGCTGACCGGCGCACCTGAGGCCGCCGTGCTTCCGCTACCGCCGCACACCGACGTGGTGACCCTGCCGACGCTTCGCAAGCACCGTGACGGTGGGTACAGCCCCCGGGTCCTGAGCACCTCGCTGCCGGAGCTGATCGAGATCCGGGAGGCGATTCTCGAGGCAGCGCTGTGCTCCTTCGCTCCGCATCTGCTGATCGCCGACAAGGTCCCCCGTGGCGTGCGCGGCGAGCTCGACCGCCCGCTGCGGCGGGTCAGGAGCGAACACGGCACCAGCGCAGTGCTCGGGATCCGCGACATCCTTGACGGGGCGGCGACGACTCGCCGCGAGTGGAAGCTGTCGCGGGCTGACGAGGCGGTCGCCGAGCTCTACGACGAGGTCTGGGTCTACGGCGACCGACGGGTCTTCGACGCCCCGGCGGAGTACCGCTGGCCCTACTCGACCACGAGAAAGTCCTGGTTCACCGGCTATCTCGCGCGGGGCCGCGCCGACCTGTTCCCAGCACCGAGACGCGCCGACCGCGTACAGAACGTCAGTGGGCCCTACGTTCTCGGGCTCGTGGGAGGTGGCCAGGACGGCTCGGAACTGGCCCACGCATTCGCGACAGCGACCTTCCCCCCAGGACACACCGGCGTGCTGGTCACGGGGCCGTACCTCCACCGATCGGTCCTCACCGAGCTCGACGCGGTGGCCAGGAGCCGGGGAGATCTACGGGTCCTGGCCTTCGTCCCCGATCTTCTCCCCTGGGTCGAGGCAGCTTCGGCTGCGGTGTCCATGGGCGGGTACAACTCCGTGTGCGAGCTCCTGGCGGCGGGCTGCCCGGTGCTCGTCGTGCCACGCACCGTGCCCCGTGTGGAGCAACGGATCCGCGCGCGACGGCTCGCCTCCTTCGGGCTCGTGGACGTCCTCGACGGCTCTGACCTCTCCCCCGCCAGGATCAGCGACTGGCTCACCGCTGCCATCGAACGCCCCCGCCGCCCTACCAGCGCGTCCGTGGACCTGGACGGCCTGTCGAAAGTCCCGGTCCTGGCCGAGCGGATGCTCGGCGCCACCCACCTGGCCCAGGAGCGTGCGGAGTGAGTGATGTCGAACGTCAACAGCGCGAGCCTCGCTCCGGCCCCGAGGCTCGGCTACGTCCTGAAGATGTACCCGCGCCTGTCGGAGACGTTCATCCTCAGCGAGATCCTTGCCCTGGAGCGTGAGCACGCCGAGATCGACATCTTCTCCCTTCGACCCCCGGTCGACGGAAAGTTCCACGAGTCCCTCGCCCGGGTGCGAGCGCACGTCACCTACGTCCCGGTCCCGGCGAAGGCTCACGCCCAGTGGGAGATCCTCCGTCAGGGTCTACAGGTGCTCCCCGGATCACTGTCCCTGCAGCTGCCGAACCTCCTGGACGCCGACGCCTCGGACGCTGCCCAGGCGGTCGAGCTGGCCAGCCTGGTCGTGACCAGGCATCTCGACCACCTGCACGCACACTTCGGGTCGATGTCGACCACCGTCGCCCGGCTGGCGGCCCAGCTCGCGGGCATCACCTACAGCTTCACTGCACACGCGAAGGACATCTTTCACGAGGAGGTCGATCCGGACGACCTGAGGCAGAAGCTCGCCGACGCGGCGACCGTGATCACGATCAGCAACTACAACCTGCGCTTCCTGCGGCAGACGTACGGCGACAGCGCGAACCGGGTGGTGCGCATCTACAACGGTCTCGACCTGGAGGAGTTCCCGTTCAGCGCGCCCACCGACCGCGCCCCCATCGTGCTCGGCGTCGGCCGCCTCGTCGAGAAGAAGGGTTTTGCGGATCTCGTGGCGGCGGCCGCTGTGCTCGCCCGGACCGGGAGACGGTTCCAGCTGGGCATCGTCGGCACCGGACCTGAGGAAGATGCGCTGCGGTCGCAGGCTGCGGAGCTCGGCATCAACGACCTGGTCACGCTCCACGGCTCGTTGCCGCAGGGGCAGACCCGAGATCTGGTGCGCCGGGCGGCGGTGCTCGCAGCGCCGTGCGTCATCGCCCGGGACGGCAACCGTGACGGGCTCCCCACGGTTCTGCTCGAGGGCATGGCTCTCGGTACGCCGGTTGTGTCGACTCCGGTGACCGGGATCCCGGAAGCGGTATCGCCGGGCCGGACCGGTCTGCTGGTGCCACCCCACAACCCGCCTGCCCTGGCCAAAGCCCTGGCGCGCCTCCTGGACGACGCCGAGCTCCGGCTACGGCTGGCCACCGAGGCTCGGCGGCACATCGAGACACACTTCGACGCGCGTCACAGTGCACGGTCTCTGTACACCGTGCTCGGCGAGGCGGTGAGTGGACGCCGGGCGGTGGCCAGCTGATGCGCGTCGCCTATGTCTGCACCGATCCCGGTGTGCCTGTGCTGGGCCGCAAGGGCGCCTCCCGACACGTCCAGGCCGTCCTCGCGGCCATGCTCGAGCACGACGTCGACCTCCACGTCGTGGCGGCCCGGCGCGGCGATGATCCGCCCGGGCGGCTCGACGGGGTCGACTTCCGGTTCCTGCCGGTGGCGCGGTCCGAAAGTGCTGCCGAGCACGAGCAGGCGACCCGCGACGCCGACGCCCTGGTCGCGGGGGCGCTCACCGACCTCGCGATCGAGGCGCCGCTCGATCTCGTCTACGAGAGGTACTCGCTCTGGGGCCGCACCGCCACCTGCTGGGCGCAGCGCCACCAGGTGCCCAGCGTGCTCGAGGTCAACGCTCCGCTGGTGCAGGAGCAGGCGGCGTTCCGGACGTTGGCCGACCCTGCGGGCGCCGAACGGGTCGCCCGCACGGCCCTGTCCCTGGCCGGGACAGTTGTCTGCGTGAGCGAGCCGGTGGCCCGGTGGGCTCGCGAGCGCTGCAGCGACC
Source organism: Nocardioidaceae bacterium (assembly GCA_041606495.1). Classification (GTDB taxonomy): domain Bacteria; phylum Actinomycetota; class Actinomycetes; order Propionibacteriales; family Nocardioidaceae; genus Nocardioides_C. The sequence continues at coordinate 683 of JBFIWG010000109.1, read as the reverse complement.
CGGAGCGGGTGCATGTGGTGTCCAACGGCGTGGACACCCGGCAGATCCGACCCGCGGCCGGAGGTGAGGAGGACGACGGCTTCACCGTCGGCTTCCTCGGCTCCCTGCGACCTTGGCACGGGGCCGAGCACCTCGTGGACGCCTTCGCGTTGCTCGCGGGCACGGACCCGTCGTACCGCCTGCTGGTGGTGGGAGACGGCCCGATGTCGCAGACCATTCGTGACCGCGCGGACAGCGCCGGGCTCGGCTCCATGGTGGAGATGACCGGCGCGGTCGGTCAGGCACAGGTGACCCAGCTGCTGCAGCGCATGCACGTGGCGACCGCGCCGTACGCCGCCGCGGACGACTTCTACTTCTCGCCCCTGAAGGTCTATGAGTACCTCGCCGCCGGCCTACCGATCGTGGCCAGCCGGGTCGGCGACCTGGCCCGGACCCTCGAGCACGGCCGGTTGGGTGTGCTGGTGGAACCCGGCGACCCGGCGGCCCTGGCGCACGCCATCGCTCACCTGCGGGGCGACCCGCTGATGCGCCGACGACTCGGTGAGCAGGCGCGGCTGGCCGCGGTCAGGAAGCACGACTGGAGAAGCGTGGTCGGGAAGACGCTGATGCTGGCAGGCGGCCATGGCGCGCGACCGTAAGCCGAGCAACCTGAGGGAGTCACTGCCGAGCCTGGCCAGGCTGGG
>JBFIWG010000108.1:0-9530 GCA_041606495.1 Nocardioidaceae bacterium | reverse complement strand
GAGGCGATCATCGGGTAGCCCTGGCCGGCCATCAGCACCTTCATGCAGCGGACGTAGGACTTGTCGACCTCGGCCTTGTCCTGGTAGGCGACGGTCTCGGGCTCCTTGTAGGCGCCCTTGCACAGCCGCACGCGGGAACCCTCGTAGGCGAGGTCACGGCAGTCCGCCTCGGTGCGGTGCAGGTAGGACTGGAGCACGGCACCGGTCTCCGGGAAGTCCTTGCGCAGCTCGCGCAGGATCTCCAGCGTGGAGTCGGTGGTGGTGTGGTCCTCCATGTCGAGCGTGACGGTGGTGCCGGCGTTGCGGGCGGCGTGGCAGATCATCCGGGCGTTTTCGAGGGCGACCTTCTCGCCCTCCTCCGGCAGCGCCTGACCGATCGCGGAGAGCTTGACCGAGACCTCGGCGTTACGGGCGAGTCCTCGCTCGGACAGCTCGGCGAGCAGCTCGAGGTACTGGGTGACCGTGTGGTCGGCATGCTCCCGGTCGAGGGTGTCCTCACCGAGGAAGTCCAGGGTCACGTGCAGACCGGAGTCGATCAGCTCCTGCGTGGCCTCGACGGCGGAGTGGTTCGTCTCGCCGGGCACGAACCGGTTCACGACCCCGCTCGAGACGGGCATCGAGCTGACCAGGTTCTTCATGGTTGCGCTGCGCGCGAGCAACAGCAGGGGCTGCCGTAACACTTGATTCCTCCTGTCCGGTGCCGCCCCGCTCCATTGCGGACGGCCGGTTCCAGGCTACGCGGTACGACGGAGCCGGCTGGCAGCGCCCGAGACCGGCCGCCTCACGGGGCGACGTCCTCCGCGGCGGCGAAGTTGAGCCGGGTGAAGGCCAACGCCTCCAGCAGGTCGAGCTCCCTCGCCTCACGAGAGCCCGCCTTGCGCGTGTTGATCTCCACGACGATGTGGCCGCCGAAGTCGACCGACGCGAGGTGCTCCAGCAGCTCCGCGCAGGGCTGGCCGCCACGGCCCGGCACGAGGTGCTCGTCCTTGGCCGAGCCCGTGCCGTCAGTCATGTGGATGTGCCGGAGCCGCTCCCCCAGCGTCTTGGCCATCTCCAGCGGGTCCGACTGGGCGGTGGCGGAGTGCGAGAGGTCGATGGTGGCGTTGGCGTAGTCCTGCTCGGCGGGGTTCCACCCGGGCAGGTAGACCTGCATCTCACGCTTGGACGCCCGCCAGGGGTACATGTTCTCCACCGCGAATCCGATCCCGGTCCGGACCTCCAAGGCTGCGATGCCCTCGACGAAGTTGCGGGCGTACTCGCGCTGCCAGCGAAACGGCGGGTGCACGACCACCACGTCGGCGCCGACCGCCTGTGCCATCTCCGCGCTCTTCTCGAGCTTGCCCCAGGGGTCGGTGCCCCAGACCCGCTGAGTGATCAGCAGGCAGGGTGCGTGCACGGCACAGACGGGGACGCCGTGGTAGTCGGAGAGGTGACGCACCGCGTCGATCTCCTGGCTGATCGGGTCGATACCGACCATGACCTCGACTGCGTCGTACCCGAGCCGCGCAGCGAGCTCGAAGCCGTTCGCGGTGGACTCGGGGTAGACCGATGCGGTCGACAGCGCGACGAGCGCGCGGGAGTGCCCGACGTCCACGCCCTCAGACTCCGCAGCAACCTCGCTCATCGTTTCAGGGTATTAGCCGAGGATGCTGATCTGGTCGAGGCGTTCGAGGATGACCCCTTCACGCAGCGCCCACGGGCAGATGTCGAGCTCGGGCAGCTCGAACAGGTCCATGACCGCGTCCGCGACCAGCGCCCCGGCCAGCAGCTGGTGGGCCCGGTTCGCCGAGACGCCGGGCAGGTCGGACTTCTTCTCCAGCGGCATCTGCACCAGCTTCGGGATGGTCTTGGCGAGCACGTCGGCAGGCAGCGTCCGGCGGACGAGCGGCCCGTCCCCCGAGGGGGCGGCGCCGCACACCCGGGCAAGCGACCGGAAGGTCTTCGAGGTCGCGACCGCATGGTCGGGGCGGCCGCCGCGGAGTAGTGTCCCCGCGTCACGGGCGATCTCGGCCCGGATCTTCTTGCGCAGCTCGCGCACCGTCTCCTCGTCCGGTATCTCGTCCTGCAACCACTCCCGGGTCAGGCGACCGGCCCCCAACGGCAGCGACTGCGCCACGTCGGGCGCCTCGTCAGCACCGGCCGCGATCTCGAGTGAACCGCCGCCGATGTCGAAGACCGCGAGCCGCCCGGACGACCAGCCGAACCAGCGGCGGACCGCGAGGAATGTGAGCCGGGCCTCGTCCTCCCCCGGAAGCACGGAGATGTGCACCCTGGTCTTGGCGAAGACGTGGTCGAGCACCTCGTCGGTGTTGACCGCGTCCCGGACCGCGGACGTCGCGAAGCCCAGCATCTCCGTGCAGCCCTTGTCCTCCGCGAAGACAAGAGCCTCGGAGACGAAGTCGGTGAGCGCCTTGACGCCGGTCTTGGTGACGGCGCCGCCCTCGTCGAGGTGTTCAGCCAGGCGGAGGGGCTGCTTGAACGAGTACGCCGGCAGCGGCGCCGCACCACCGTGCGCGTCGACCACCAGAAGGTGACCCGTGTTCGAACCGATGTCCAGAACGCCTAGCCTCATGACAGCAAAGTACCCCGACCAGGTCGTAGGGTTACCTCGTGCCAGAGGTTGATCTCGTCTTTCCGCGTGCGTGGGTGGAGTTCCCCGACCCCGCCGACGACTCCCAGGTCTTCAAGTGCGACCTCACCTGGCTCACCTCGAACTGGATGTGCATCTTCGGCCAGGGATGCCCGGGCATCTACGCCGACCGACCCGATGACGGCTGCTGCACCCTCGGCGCACACTTCTCCGACAAGGACGACGAGAAGCGCGTCAAGCAGTTCGTCAAGCAGCTCGACCCGGAGCACTGGCAGTTCTACGACGAGGGCCGCAAGGGCGCCTGGATCGAGACCGACGACGAGGGTGACCGGAAGACCGCCGTGGTCGAGGGCGCCTGCATCTTCCTCAACCGGCCCGGCTTCGAGGGCGGAGAGGGCTGCGCGCTGCACGGCCTGGCCCTGCGGATCGACAGGCACCCCCTCGAGACGAAGCCGGACGTGTGCTGGCAGCTGCCGATCCGGCGCAGCTTTCGCGAGGTGGAGCTTCCGGACGGTACGTCGTACACGGAGGTCTCGATCGGCGAGTACGACCGTCGCGGCTGGGGGCCCGGCGGCCACGACCTCGACTGGTACTGCAGCGGCAACACCGAGGCCCACGTCGCCGCCGAGCCGGTGTACGTCTCCAACGGTCCCGAGCTCGTCGAGCTGATGGGGCGCAAGGCCTACGACGCCCTGGTGGAGCACTGCGAGGCGCACCTGAGGTCGCGGTCGGCGCTCGCGATCCACCCCGCCGACCCGCGCTAGGAGATCAGCCGCTGGGCGACGTTGTCCGGCATCGGCTCGTAGCGGACGAACGTCCGGCTGAACGTCGCGGCCCCGTGCGAGAACGACCTCAGGTCGATGGCATACCGGCTGATCTCGGTCTGCGGCACCTCCGCGCGCACCAGCGTCCTGTCGTCACCGACCGGTTCGCTGCCCAGCACCCTGCCGCGCCGCCCGGACAGGTCGCTCATCACGGTGCCGACCAGGTCGTCGGGCACCATCACCGCGATCTCGTCGACGGGCTCCAGCAGAGAGATCCGCGCGGCGTCGGCGGCCTCCCGCAACGCGAGCGCCCCGGCGGTCTGGAACGCCATGTCCGAGGAGTCCACGCTGTGGGCCTTGCCGTCGGTCAGGGTCACCCGGATGTCCACGACCGGGTACCCGGCCGAGACCCCCTTCTCCATCTGCGCGCGCACGCCCTTCTCGACGCTGGGGATGAACTGGCGGGGTACGGCGCCACCCACCACCTTGTCCACGAACTCGAAACCGGAGCCCTCAGGCAACGGCTGCACCTCGATGTCGCACACGGCGTACTGGCCGTGGCCACCCGACTGCTTGACGTGCCGCCCGTGTCCCTTGGCGCTGTTGGCGAAGGTCTCGCGGAGCGGCACGCGCAGCTCGATCTGGTCAACGGTCGCGCCGTAGCGGTTGCTCAGCCGGTCCAGCGCGACGTCGGCGTGTGCCTCGCCCATGCACCACAGCACGATCTGGTGGGTCTCCTGGTTGTGCTCGATACGCAGCGTCGGGTCCTCGGCCGCGAGCCGCTGCAGGCCCTGCGAGAGCTTGTCCTCGTCCGGCTTCGCGCGGGCCTGGATGGCGATCGGCAGCAGCGGCTCGGGCATCGACCAGGGCTTGAGCACCAGCGGCTGTTCCTTGCTCGAGAGCGTGTCCCCGGTCTCGGCCCGGCTCAGCCGGCCGATCGCGCAGATGTCTCCCGCGACCACCTCCGGCGCGGGCCGCTGCTGCTTGCCCAGCGGCGTGGACAGGGCGCCGATGCGCTCGTCCTCGTCATGGTCCTCGTGGGCGTGCTCCTCACCGAAGAAGGACGTGAAGTGTCCGGACACGTGCACGGTCTGGTCGGGCCGGATGGTGCCCGAGAAGACGCGGACCAGGCTGACCCGTCCGACGTACGGGTCGGAGGTTGTCTTCACGATCTCGGCGACCAGCGGTCCGTCGGGGTCGCACTTGAGCTCCGGCCCCGGGCGTCCCTCCGGGGTGAACACCTCCGGCATCGGGTGCTCGGGCGGCGAGGGGAAGCCGGTCACGATCAGGTCGAGCAGTTCAACGGTGCCGACCCCGGTCGCGGCACACACCGGCAGCACCGGAAAGAAAGAACCTCGCGCGACTGCTCGCTCGAGGTCCTTGACCAGCAGGGTCCGGTCGACCGCTTCGCCGCCGACGTAGCGCTCCATCAGCGTCTCGTCCTCGGACTCCTCGATGACCCCTTCGATGAGGGCCCCTCGCTGCTCCTCGTGCGCCGGGTCGTCACCGGTCAGCAGCCCAACCAGGTCTTCACCCTCGCGCAGGTAGACCGGCAGCACCTTCTCGCCGAACGCCGCCTGTGCCTCGGCCACCACCGAGTCGTAGTCGGCGCGGGCGTGGTCCAGCTTGCTGACCACCACCACCCGGGGCATGCCGACCTCTGCACACTCGCGCCACAGCTGCCGGGTGGGGGCGTCGACGCCCTCGTTGGCGGCGATCACGAACAGCGCGCAGTCGGTGGCACGGAGACCGGCGCGCAGCTCCCCGACGTAGTCGGCGTAGCCCGGGGTGTCGAGCAGGTTCACCTTCACGCCGGCATGGGTCAGTGGCGCGAGCGCGAGGCCGACCGAGCGCTGCTGCCGGTGCTCGGCCTCGTCGAAGTCGCTCACCGTCGTACCGTCGAGGATCGAGCCTTGCCTGTTCAGCACACCGGCCGAGACCAGGAGCGCCTCGACCAGTGAAGTCTTGCCCGACCCCGCGGGGCCCACGAGGGCGACGTTGCGGATCGCCTCCGGTCTGTCCGCGACCGGGACAGCATCGTCGTTGTTCTGGTTCGCAGTCGTCTTACCTGCCACGTCAGCCCTCCTCGACCGGTACCTCTTCTCACCATTCACCCCGGGACCGGTGCCGCACAAGAGCACATCGGGCCTGAGCAGGATGGAAAACAGACCCCGCTGTCAACCCGCCTCAGGGGCATGGCGAGAATGCTTGACATGCGACTGGACCATCTTTCGTACGCAGCTGGACCGGATGGACTCGCGAGCACCGCCCGTCGAATCGGGGACCTGCTCGGCGAAGAGTTCATCGACGGGGGGATCCACCCGCGCTTCGGCACGGTGAACATGGTTCTGCCGCTCAGTGCAGGTACGTACCTCGAAATCGTCGACGTTCTCGACCACCCCGCGTCCGACAAGGCACCCTTCGGCCAGGCCGTCCGAGCCCGCTCCGCAGTGGGCGGCGGCTGGATGGGCTGGGTCGTCTCGGTGGACGACATCAACGAGGTGGAGCACCGGCTCGGCCGGGAGTCGGTGCACGGCAACCGGCACCGGCCGGACGGCTACAACCTGACGTGGCGGCAGATCGGGGTCAAGGGCCTGCAGTCCGACCCGCAGCTGCCGTTCTTCGTGCAGTGGGAGTCCCCGCTCACCGAGCACCCCAGCATCGGCGCCACCGGCAACCTCCACCTGGACTGCCTCGAGATCGCCGGCGACCCGCAGCGGGTCAACGAGTGGCTCGGCGACTCGGCCAACCCGCTCGAGGACGTCAAGGTCGAGTGGGCCGCGCCGCACGGCACCCCGGGCATCGTGGCGGCCCAGTTCCAGACCGCCCATGGGCTCGTCCGGATCTGACCGAGCCCGGTCCGCCCCGGTCACCGAGGGCGCCGTCCCGAGCCCGAACATCTGGCACCACCCGGCCGTCTACGAGCTGGAGAACCGCAGCGTCGACCCCGACCTGAACATCGAGTCCGCGATGCGCTCGGTGCTCGACTGGTCGGGGCGTGACGTGCTGGACCTCGGCTGCGGCTCGGGGTTCCATCTGCCCCGCTGGGCGGCCGGGGCCCGCTCCGTGGTCGGCATCGAGCCCCATCGCGACCTCGTGGCGCTGGCTCGCCGTCGTACCAGGAAGCTCGAGCACGTCCGCGTGCTCCAAGGCAGCGCGCAGCGGCTGCCTCTGGCCGATGCCAGCGTCGACGTGGCGCAGGCGCGCTGGGCCTACTTCTTCGGCCCCGGCTGCGAACCCGGACTCCGGGAGCTGGACCGGGTCATGCGGCGCGGCGGGGTCGCCTTCGTCATCGACAACGACGCCCGGCGGAGCACGTTCGGTAGCTGGTTCCGGCGCGGCTATCCCGAGATCGACCCGGATGCCGTGGAGCGGTTCTGGTCGCTGCACGGGTGGACGCGGGAGCCGGTCGACATCGTGTGGCGCTTCGGGTCGCGCGCCGACCTCGAGTCCGTCGTACGGATCGAGTTCTCGCCCGAGATCGCCGACGAGGTGCTCGCCGAGCACTCCGGAGTGGAGGTCGACTACGCCGTGAACCTGTGGTGGCGGAGGTACTGACGGCGCTTCGGTGGCCGGCTCTCGGCACGCCCGCGGGCTAGCTGGAGCCGCGCACCACCAGCGTCGGTGACAGCAGCAGACCCTGCTCCAGGACGGGCTGGTGCGAGAGGCGCTTGTCAAGAAGGCCGATGATCTCGATAGCAACCTGCTCGAGGGGCTGTCGTACCGAGGTGAGCCCCGGGGGCACCACCTGGGCCGCGATCGAGTCGTCGAAGCCGACCACGGCGATGTCCCTGCCGGCACGCAGGTCCGCGCCATCCAGCGCATGCAGCACGCCCATGGCGATCGTGTCGCTCGCGCAGACGAACGCGGTCGGCCGCTCGGACTCGAGCAGTGCCCGGGCGGCGCGCCGCCCGAAGTCGAGGGTGTCGTCGCCGCGAGCGCTGAGGCGACTGGTGGGCAGGTGGTGGGCATGCATGGTGTCCAACCAACCCGCTCGTCGGTCCTCGCCGATGAAGGAGCCGCGCTGCCAGCCGATCCAGGCGATCCGGGTGTGTCCCCGCTCGACGAGGTGCTCGACGGCGAGCGAGACCCCGGCCCGACCGTCGACGTCGACCCAGGCGTGGGTGGCGTCCGGGTCGTCCCACGGCCGCCCGAAGGCCACGAACGGGGCCTGATGGGCCTCCAGCCAACCGGCCTGGGGGTTGCCTCGGTAGGTGTCGGTGATGACGAACGCGTCGACGGCGGTGGAGCGCAGCAGGTCGGAGTAGACCGCGACCGGGTCGGGCGCCGCAGCACCGGTCTCACCCGGTTCCTCGGCCGGCGAGGAGAAGAGCAGCACGTGGTAGCCGGCGTCGCGCGAGCTGTCGACCAGAGAGTGCAGGAAGCGGTCCATCAGGGCGTTCGCGGTGCCCTCGGCGGCAGGATCGATGCGCAGGCCGATCAGGTGGGAGGAGCGGGTGCGCAGGCTGCGGGCGGCACGGTTCGGGGAGTAGCCGAGGGTCTCGATCGCACGCTGGACCCGCTCCAGCGTGTCAGCCCTCAGCAGGTGCGGGCTGTTGAGCGCGTTCGACACGGTCTGCCGGGAGACCCCCGCCTCGTCGGCCACGGTGGCGAGAGTCGGCGCTCTGCCGTTCCGTTCTGCCATGACGTGTCCGCTCCCCGCGCTCACTTCGTCTGGATCGTTCCAATCCTCCCTCGCATGATTACCTCCGGTTCCGGGGCAGTCAACTGGGACCGGCCCGTCTCGCTCCGTCTGCCCGGGTATGTCGCCCGCGAATTGTCGGATCGGTGGCCTAACGTCCACGGCATGAGCACCAAGTCCAAGAACCGGCCGTCCTTTCGCTGCAGCGAGTGCGGTTGGGAGACCGGCAAGTGGGTCGGGAGATGCGGCGAGTGCCAGGCCTGGGGCAGCGTCGCCGAAGCCAGCGCACCCCAGGGGCGTACGACGGCCGCGCCCGTGACCGCACCCGCAGTCCCGATCGGCCAGGTCCCGGCAGAGGACTCACGCGCCACGTCCAGCGGCGTCGCCGAGCTGGACCGTGTCCTCGGCGGAGGGCTGGTGCCCGGAGCGGCAGTCCTGCTCGCCGGTGAGCCGGGCGTGGGCAAGTCGACCCTGCTGCTCGAGGTCGCCGCCCAGACTGCGCGGACCGGGTCCCGCACGCTCTATGTCACCGGGGAGGAGTCGGCCTCGCAGGTGCGGCTCCGTGCGGACCGGACCGGTGGCATCCACGACCAGCTCTTCCTCGCCGCCGAGACCGACCTCGGTGCCGTGCTGAGCCACATCGACCAGGTCCGACCTTCGCTGCTCGTCGTCGACTCGGTGCAGACCATCGGTGCCAGCGACGTGGACGGCGTCCCCGGCGGGGTCACCCAGGTCAAGGAGGTCGCGGCGGCACTCATCCGGGTCGCCAAGACCCGCAACATCGCCACCATGCTCGTCGGACACGTCACCAAGGACGGCTCCATAGCCGGCCCCCGGGTGCTCGAGCACCTCGTAGACGTGGTGCTGCACTTCGAGGGCGAGCGCAGCTCGCGGCTGCGGATGGTCAGGGCGGTCAAGAACCGGTTCGGACCGGTCGACGAGGTCGGCTGCTTCGACCTGTCCAGCGAGGGCATCGCCGCGGTGACCGACCCGACCGGCCTGTTCATCGCGCGTCACCACGAGGCGGTTCCGGGCACGTGCGTCTCGGTGACCCTGGAGGGCCGCCGGCCGATCCTGGCCGAGGTCCAGGCACTGGTCACCCCCTCGGCCTCCGAGCGACCCCGCCGTACGACCTCGGGTGTCGATGGCGCGCGGATGGCGATGACCGTGGCCGTACTGCAGCAACGGGCGGGCATCCGGCTGCACAGCCACGACGTGTTCATGTCCACCGTGGGCGGCGCCCGGATCGCCGAGCCGGCCGGCGACCTCGCCGCGGCGATCGCGATCGCCTCCGCCTGGAAGGGCAAGGAGGTGCCGACCGACGTGGTGGCGATCGGGGAGCTCGGCCTGGCCGGCGAGCTGCGCCGGGTGCGGGACCTGCCCCAGCGTCTCGCCGAGGCCGCCCGGCTCGGCTTCCGGTCGGCCATCGTCCCCAACGACTCCGGTCGCGCCGGGGGTTCGGTCCGGACCGTGGAGGGCATGCAGGTGGTCAGCGTTCCCGACGTCGACGCCGCCCTCCGGGTGCTCGACCTGG
>JBFIWG010000107.1:0-9642 GCA_041606495.1 Nocardioidaceae bacterium | reverse complement strand
CCGCGGCCTATAGCGCCCACAACGTATGACGCAACGGATCAGAGCCAGGCGCGGTGCTTCTTCTTCGACGCCTGCCGCCACGCCACCTCGAACCGCCGCGCACTGTCAGCGGCCCGCGTCTGCTCGAGTGCGTGCAACCGGCCGTAGGTGAAGGCGCTCTGCCCCGCCTGGTGCGCCTGCGCCCCCAGGTCGAGCACCAACGGCTGGATCACCACGCTGTCCTGGTGCTCACCCAGCACCGACTGCACCTTCTTGACCTTCTTCACGAACCTCTCGGCCGGCTTGCCGTGGACAGGTGTCAGCGTCTCGGCTGCATAGCGAGCCCGCTTCGCGGCCTTCCGCACCTCGTGCAGCCGCAGGTCACGCTCGTGCGGGTCGGTCGCCTCGTCCACCGCGGCCACCCGCTTCCGGAGCCGCTTGAAGTCACGCCGCACCCGCTTCGGAAGTACGTCGGACGCCGGCTCGTGCGCCCGCGCGGTCCATGGCGGCTCGGACACCAGGCGGTTCAGGTCCTGCAGCAGGGTGAGGTACCGCTCCGACTCCAGCGCCTCCACGGACTCGTCCCGCGCCGCCTCATGACGCTGCGTCATGAAGGCGTCGAGCCGGCGGACGACGTCCCCGACGACCAGACCCGAGGGCTGCTCGGCGAGCACGTGGCGCAGCCGCTCGTGGATCACCTCGGAGTCCCGCGCCTCCCCGAGCACCCGACCCACCCACTGCAGGTCGTCGCGGATCGGGTCGGTGACGTCGCGGTCCACCAACGGCCGGAACGTCGCCAGCGCGCTGCGCAGACGCCGCATCGCCACCCGCATCTGGTGGATGCCGTCGGGCAGGTCCCGCCGGACCTCCACATCGCGGCGCTTCAGCTCCTCGACCTGCTGCCACAGCCGGAGGCCGACGACCGCCGAGGCAGGGCTCTCCGGGTCGAGCACGTCGGCCTCGGAGACCGGGATGCCGCCGAGCGCCCGCGCCAGCTTCGATGGTCCGGCCGCAACCTCGGCCCCCGCCTCCGTCAGCAGCTCCTCCGCCGCGTCGAGCAGGCCCACGTCCCCGTCGACCAGCTCGACCTCCCACTCGCGCCACTCGACCACGTGCTCGTCGCGGTGCCGGCAGCCGGTGACCCGGTCGTCACAGAAGGTCGCCAGCGTGGTCCCCGAGGCATCGCGCAACGTGTACTCCGCGCGGTCGGTCCGCAGCGTCGCGACCGGCCCGGTGTCGCGGTCGAGCAGGTAGGCGCGGACCGTCGTACGCAGGGGCTTGGGGACGGTGTGCACCGAGCGGCTCAGCGGCAGTCGCAGCTCGTCACGACCGTCGGGACCGACCGGGAGCTTGAGGTGCCAGCCCTCGTCGTCGCCGCCGGTACGACGGCGCACGGTGATCCCCGACGACGCCAGCGCGAGGTCGTCGGTGTCGAAGTAGACCGCCTCCAGGTCGTGGGTCACCGGATCGGACACCGCCGCGACCCCCGGAAGGTCCTGCAGAGACGGCAACGGCGCACCGGTCGGCGGTTCGTACTTCCGCTCTACCTCACGGTGCGCCGTTGGCATGTATCGGTTCTACCACCGAATGGTGGGGGAATGCCGCGGCGATCCCCCACCCTCCGGGTCCTGCTCAGCCCTTGACTGTCCTGCGCTGCATCATCATCGTCAGCACTCCTGCGCCGGCGAGGATCAGCCCGCCGAGCGTGGCCAGGCCGAGCATCGAGCCGGCGCCCGTGGCGGGCAGCACGGTGGCCCCGGCCCGGGCGGCCTGCGCCTGCGCGGCCTGCGGCTTGGCGGTCGCGGTGGACACCTCGACAGCAGTGATGGAGATGCTCGGCGGGACCGAGAGCTCGACACCCTGCACCTCCGGCGGACCGGGCACGGTCGGGGTGCCGGGCTGCGGCTGCTCCTCGCAGAAGTCGTTCGCCTCGGTCGGCTCGCACGTCTGGAGCGGCGGCGGTGTCGGCTTCCCGGGCTCGGTCGGCTTGCCCGGCTCGGTCGGCTTGCCAGGCGTCTCAGGCTTGCCCGGCTCGGTAGGCTTACCCGGCTCGGTCGGCTTACCCGGCGTCTCCGGCTTACCCGGCGTCTCCGGCTTACCTGGCTTGCTGGGCTCCTCGCTCGAGTCCCCACCGGTGCAGCCGGTGTGCGCCGGGTTGCCCTTGCCGATGCCGTTGTTGCGGTCGCACTCGTAGCCGGCGTTGTGGTCCGACCCGTTCGGCATCTGACCCTTGGGGTTCTTGTTGTCGGCCTTGCCGACGCAGCCGGCGCACGGCTTGCCCTTGGCCTCGCCGCCGCCCTTGCCGTTCTCCGACGGTGAGCCGTCACGGGTCGAGCAGTACGGCCCTTCCGGGCAGTCGCCGTTGGCACCGCCCTTGTTGTCGTCTGCCTTGCTGATCGGCTGCGGCTTGGACGGGTCGCCCGACGTACCGTTCGAGCTGCCGGTCGCCTTGTCCTTCTCGTGCCCGTTCGCCTTGCCGTTGCCGTTGGCCGGCTTCTCCGCGCTCTTGTCGGCGCTCTTGTCGGCGCTCTTGTCGACCCCTTGGGAGTGGGCCTCCGGAGTCGCCTTCTCTGAACTCTTCGAGGTGCCCTTGCCATTGCCTGGATCTGCGTGCGCCGTACTGGTTGCCCCGAGCGAAAGGACGACCAGCAGCAGCGCAGCGATCGCCGCAAATGGGCGCGCTGAACTGTGCATGGACGTGACCATGTAAACCTGCATTCCCCCCGGCCTTGCTGAGCCGGATACTCGTCTGAACTGAATCCGATGCCCCCCGGCACCGTTTGTTGCGAGTTCAAGACTTTACGCACAGATCGGACACCGATTTATTTTCGACGCGCAAGGGTTAAGTAAAGTTTCAACAGTTGAGACACCGGCCTAGTCACACCCGCGTATAAGCCGGTACGACGGGCGCGCGGGGTCTGTGGCGAACCGGACGAATCTGTCACGATGGCGCCCATGAGCCTTCTTGCCTCCTGGACCCAGGGCAGCCACACCGCCGACGGCATCACCCACACGACCTACCGCAAGGGTGAGGGCCCGGGCGTGATCGTGATCCACGAGATCCCGGGGATGACGCCGGACGTGATCGCTTTCGCCGAGGAGGTCGTCGCTCAGGGCCACACCGTGGTGATGCCGCACCTGTTCGGTGAGCCTGAGGCCGCGCCGACCGGGAGGGTCCTGGCGCGGGAGTTCGCCAAGGTCTGCATCAACAAGGAGTTCACGAAGCTCGCGCTCAACGAGACCACTCCCCTCGCGGACTGGCTCCGGTCGCTCGCACGGGACCTGCATGCCGAGCTCGGCGGTCCGGGCGTCGGTGCCGTGGGCATGTGCTTCACCGGTGGGTTCGCACTGGCGATGATGGTCGACGCGCCAGTGGTGGCACCGGTTGTCTGCCAGCCCAGCGCACCGTTCCCCATCGGCAAGGCCCGTGCGGCGGACGTGAACCTGAGCCCGTCGGACCTCGAGATCGTGAAGCGTCGCGCGGCGGAGGGCTGCGCGGTGCTCGGCCTCCGGTTCAAGGACGACATCGCCACCGGCACCCGCTTCGACACCCTGCGCCACGAGCTCGGCGAGAAGTTCATCGCCGTGGAGTTCCCCGGCCAGGGCCACTCGGTACTCACCGAGCACCGCCAGGAGGAGGGCGTCAACCGGGTGCTGGACTTCCTCAAGTCCAAGCTGACCGGCTGACCCTCGACACAGAAGAGTGGGGCGCTCCGCCAGGAACGCCCCACTCTGACTTGTCTATCGCGAGCTACCGCTCGTCGTCCTCCGTCTCGTCCTCGTCGTCGTGGTCCTCGCCCTGGTCGTCGCAGTCGTCGTCCTCGTCGTCGTCCTCGTCCTCGTTGTCGACGCCGTCCTCGTCGGCGTCCTCGTCGCCGTCGAGCACACCATCGTCGTCGGAGTCCTCGTCGCCGGCACGGAGACCGAGCTCCCGCTCGTCCTCGTCGTCCACACCGTCGTCGTCGCGGTCGTCATCGTCGTCGCGGCAGGACTCTTCCCAGTCGTCCTCGTCCTCGTTGTCGATGCCGTCGTGGTCGGCGTCCTCGTCGCCGTCGAGGATCCCGTCGTCGTCGGTGTCGCGGTCGAGCAGGTTGGTCGAGCGGTAACCGTCGTACACCTCGTCACCGTCGTCGTGGCCGTCGTTGTCGGTGTCCTCGTCGTCGGGCAGCGAGCCGCGACGGTACTCCGCGATGTTGCTCAGGCCGTCGTGGTCCTTGTCCCCGCGAGCGTTGGGACGGTCGGGGTTGAGCCCGTTCGCCCGCTCCCAGCGGTTCGGCATGCCGTCGCCGTCCCGGTCGTTCGAGCCGGCTGCCGCGGCGCCGCCGCCCAGAGCCGCGAACGAAGTCAGCGCGAACACGGCGCTGGTGAGGATCGCAACGCTGCGACGCCGACCTGTGGTGAGTTTCTTCATCTCATCCCTCCCAGAATGAGGGGGTCGACGCCGTGTCGACCGCCAGAGGCCGGCGGGGATGCCGCGCGATCTCACCAGTCAAATCGGCGGGAATGTCGGAAAAGGTACGGCAGGTGGCGAATGATTTTCCAACGGTTGCCCGACGAGGCCGTCAGTCCTCGTCGTCGGCCTTGGAGCCCGAGGTCTCGCGCTCGTTCTCGTTCTCGGTGTCCCGCTCGGCGGTAGCCTCTGCCGACTCCTCGTCGCCGTCGTCCTCGTCGTCGGAGTCCGTCTCGGCCGGTTTGGGCTTGACCTGCTTGGTGCCGCTCTTCCGATCCTCGCCCTCACGATCGCCTTCACGATCGTCCTCTCGATCGCGCTCACGCTCGCGGCGGTCGGACGCGGAGTCCTCGTCGTCCTCGGCCTGGTCATCCGCCTGCTCGCGGCGGTCGCGGTCGCGGTCCCTCTGCTCATCGGCGCGGTCGCGATCGCGGTCGTCACGCTCCCTGGTCTGCGACCCGCTCTTGTCGTCGTCGTCGCCGGCCGCGCGGGCGTCGGCCTTCTCTGGCCCACCGTCGGCTTTCGCCTCGTCGACGACCTTCCCTGGAGTGGATTTTCGAGCGAGGTCCTCTCCGCCTACCGGGGCTGCGGCCGGAGCCTCCACCTCGGGTACGTCGACACCCACCACGATCCGCTGCACGACCTCGACCACCCGGTCGAAGCGCTCCTGCGCGGCTACGGGCAGGACGCCGACCATCCCGGCCGTCACCGCCGCTGCCGCCGTGGCCGCGACAGCACCCATCGCCGCACGCGCACCGCGCCGCGAGGACCTGGGAGCCAGGGGCACCGGCGCGGCGCCGACGACGGGCGGCACGGCCACCGGTCGGTCCGTCGTACCGCCGGACAGGATGGCCGCGAGCTCGGCCGACGGCTGCGGGACCGGACCGGATCCGAACGCGCGAACTTCGTTCATCAGCGAGGCCAGATCGGCGAGGCCCTCGCGGCCGGGAGGGATGTGACCTGCGAGCACCAGCTCGGCCTCGTTCTCGGGCTGTAGATCGGTCATCGCGCACTCTGCTCTCGGACGATCCAGGCCTCATCGGCATGGTCCATCAGTCGGCGGCGCAGGGCGCCGAGCGCACGGTGCTGCAAAGCCTTGACCGCGCCGGGGGTCTTGCCGACGATGCCGGCTACCTGCTCGATGCTCAGGTCTGCGACCAGGCGCAGGGTCAGCACCTCGCGTTGGTCAGGAGAGAGCTCGTCGAGGAGGGCGAGGATCTCGCGCTCAGCGCTGGCCGAGACGACCTCCTCCTCGGCACTCACAGTGCATCGATCGTCACCGTCGTCGGTCCACAGCTGGATGTAGGGGCGGCGCGAGCTGGCGCGGAACTCGTCGACGAGCCGGCGGTGCGCGATGGTGAAGAGGTAGCCGCGGAAGGCGCCCTCGTCGCCGGAGAACGAGCCGAGCGAGCGGAACAGACTGAGGAAGACCTCGCTGGTCAGGTCCTCGGGTTCGCGAGAACCGCGGACCCGGGCGAATCCCGCGACCATCGGCGAGTAGGCGGTCCAGAGCTCGGTGCAGGCCCAGGGCTCACCGCGCTGCGCAGCGGTCAGCACGGCGCTGAACTCCTGATCCGGACCCACATTTCGATCATCTCCGACAAATCTCACTATGTTGTCAGAACGGGGCATTCCTTTACGGAAGGAGGAATGCCCCGTTCTCTGACCAGTGGTCGGGGGAGGACGCACGACGGAGGGAGGGGTCGGCGTCCGAGAACCACTGCGTGGGCAGGTAGCACCCGGCTGAGACGGACCGACGGCCGCGGGGGACGCTCAACTGCCGGCCCGTCTCACCAACCAGTTCGGTGACAGCGGCCGAACGGTTACGGCCTGCGACGAATCTTTACCTCAGCGGTTGAGAACCGCGGCGATCTCGTCGTAGGCGTCCCGTCCGAACGCAACCAGTCGCGCCTCGGCGACCTGGGTGGGAGACTCGCGCAGCGTGCGGATCGCCGTGCGGATGGCGTCGCCCCGGGGCCAGCCGTAGATGCCGGCCGAGATCAGCGGGAACGCGATGGTGGAGACCCTGAGCTCGTCGGCAACCCGCAGCGAGTTGGCGTAGCAGGCGGCCAGCAGGGGTCGGTCCCGATCGGCGTCACCCTCGAACACCGGGCCCACGGCGTGGATCACATAGTCGGCGAACATGTTCCCGGCGGTGGTCCAGCCGGCCTCGCCGGTCGCAAGCCCATCGGGGTAGCGGCGGCGCGCATCCGCCGCAAGGGCGGGTCCCGCTGCCCGGAAGATCGCCCCGGTGACGCCGCCGCCGTCGCGCAGGTGACGGTTCGCGGCGTTCACCACGGCGTCGACCTGTTGCTGCGTGATGTCGCCCTCGACCACGATGAGCTCCATGTCCGGAGCCTACTTCGTCCGGGCCGCCCGCTGCCTGGACTCAGGGGCCTGGGACAGCATCCGCAGCACCGCCCGCTCGAGCGCGACCTGCTTCTCGTCGGGAGAGTCGTAGGTCCGTCGTACCGCGGAGGCGATGGTGGTGCCGTCCTCGTAGAGGTCGATCACCCGCGGGTCGACGTAGGAGGACTTCGCGATGGTGGGGGTGTTGCCGAGGTACTCCGAGACCTCGACCATGGCCTTGCGTACGGCGCGGGCGCGCGACGCCTTGGTGGTGCCGGGTTCCTCGGTCACCGCCAGCGACGCCGCGGCCAGGACCGTGGCGTGCCAGGTGCGGAAGTCCTTGGCGGTGATCTCGGCGCCGGTGGTCTCGCGCAGGTAGTCGTTCACGGTCGCGGCGTCCACCGGGCTCCAGAGCCGGGAGGCCTTGTAGGCCAGCAGCCGGTCCCCTCCCCCGCGACGCCGGCGCATCGTCTCCACCGCGGACACCGCAAGCGGGTCGTCGATCTCGATGCAGTGCTCGATCCCGGACTTGCCGGTGAAGCAGAAGACGAGCCGGTCCCGCTGCCGTCGTACGTGCCGCTTCTCCAGCGTGGTCAGCCCGAAGCTGCCGTTGGAGTCGGCGTAGGAGTCGCTGCCGATCCGGAAGTAGCCGAGGTCGAGGAGGCGTACGGCGGTCGCGGCGGCGCGCTCGACCGGCATGCCGTCCAGGGCGATGTGCTCGAGGATCGCAGCCCGCGCCTTGGGGAGCCGGCGCGCCACCTCCGCGACCCGGTCGAACTTCATCTGGTCGCGCTTGACCCGCCACTCGGGGTGGTAGAGGTACTGCCGCCGCCCGGCGGCATCGACACCGACCGCCTGGATGTGCCCGTTCGGAGCCGGACAGATCCACACCTCCTCCCAGGCCGGCGGGATCACCAGCGCCTTGCAGCGCGCGACGTCCTCGGCGCAGAGCCGCGCACCGTCGGCGTCGAGGTAGACGAACCCCTTGCCGGCACGACGACGCGCCCAGCCCTTGGAGTTGGGCGAGACGGTGCGCAGTCGTGCCATGGCACGAAGTAGCCAGAAAATGGGCCCTTCAAACCACGCGCGGAAGATTTTCGACTCCGCCCCGTTCCACTTCGAATCGAGGCAGACTGGCCGCGCCGAGCCCTAGACCTGGGCTCATCATCCATCCTTCCGATGAGGAGAGCTGAATGAAGAAGCAGCACCTGCGTGCTGTCGGCGGGGGAATCGCGGCGTCACTTGTCGCGGCAAGCCTCGCCGTCGGTCCGGTCGCACAGGCCGAGCCGTCCGAAGACACGAAGGACAGGTCCTGGCAGCCACGTCGGGCCGCGGTCCAACTGCTGTCGTTCAACGACTACCACGGCCACCTCGAGGCCACCGACAAGCCGCTCAGTGTGGAGCAGGACCCGTCGCAGACTGAGGCCGGTGGCGCGGAGTACCTCGCCACCAAGCTTCGGACCTTGCGAGACAAGGTCGGGAACCGCAACAGCCTGACCGTGGCGGCCGGTGACCTGATCGGCGGCTCGACGTTCCTGTCCGGGCTGTTCCACGACGAGCCGTCCATCGAGACGCTCAACGCGATGGGCCTCGACGTCAGCAGCGTGGGCAACCACGAGTTCGACGAGGGCACGCGGGAGCTTCGCCGGATGAAGCGCGGTGGCTGCCACCCGACCGACGGGTGCTACTTCCCCGACGAGCCGTACGCCGGCGCCGACTTCGACTACCTGGCCGCCAACGTGGTCCGGAAGAAGACGGGCAAGCCGTTCATGCGCGCCACGAAGGTGGAGACCGTCAACGGGGTCCGGGTCGGCTTCATCGGGATGACCCTGGAGGCGACCCCGACCCTGGTCAGCCCGGCCGGCGTCGCGTCGGTCGACTTCAAGGACGAGGTCCGGACGGCCAACCGCCAGGCCCGGGTCCTCAACAAGCGCGGCGTGAAGGCGATCGTCGTACTCCTCCACGAGGGTGGCTACCAGGCCGGCACCATCAACGGCTGCGACGGGATCTCCCAGCCCATCGCGCGGATCGCCAAGCGGATGACCGCGAAGGTGGACCAGATCATCACCGGTCACACCCACCAGGGCTACATCTGCAAGCTGCCGGACCCGCAGGGCAACGACCGCCTGGTCACCAGCGCGGCTAGCTACGGCCAGGTGGTCACCGAGACCCGACTCGTGGTCAACCGGCGCACCGGTGAGGTCATCCGCGACCGCAGCAGGGCCCGCAACCACCTGGTGGTCCGCGACAAGGCGAACAAGCGGCAGACCCGGATCCTGAACAAGTGGAAGGCGATCGCCGATCCGCTGGCCGCCCGGATCGTGGGCTCGCACTCCGAGCCGATCCTCGGCGACGCCGGCGGCAACCGCGCGATCGAGACGCCGATGGCCGACCTGGTCGCCGACGCGATCCTGTGGGGCACCTCCGCCGAGAACAAGGGCGGCGCCGAGATCGCCTTCATGAACGTCGGTGGAGTCCGGGAGGACCTGCCGATGGCACCGAAGTACGCCGAGGGCAACGGCGAGATCACCTACGCCGAGGCCTTCGACATCGCGCCGTTCGGCAACCTGCTGAACACCCTGGACCTGACCGGCGGGCAGATCAAGGCGGTGCTCGAGCAGCAG
Organism: Nocardioidaceae bacterium; assembly: GCA_041606495.1. GTDB lineage: Bacteria > Actinomycetota > Actinomycetes > Propionibacteriales > Nocardioidaceae > Nocardioides_C. Next base: position 240 of record JBFIWG010000107.1, on the reverse strand, counting down.
TACCAGCCCGTCCAGGACCGCGGGTCCAGGCCGATGCTGGCGCTCGGTGTCTCAGAGGGCTTCACCTATGAGTGGGACGACACCAAGCCGCAGGGCTCCCGGGTCGTCGACGGCTCGATGATGCTCAACGGCAAGCCCATCGACCTGGACGCCACCTACCGGGTCGCGACGCTGAGCTTCCTGGCCCAGGGCGGCGACCTGTTCACCGAGTTCACCAAGGGCACCAACCTGCTCGGAGGG
>JBFIWG010000106.1:0-9646 GCA_041606495.1 Nocardioidaceae bacterium | reverse complement strand
GAGGTGCATGCAGCACAGTCTCGCGCGGGACGTCCGGCATTCCTAGCGGGAATCGGACACGGGCGCGGCGTACCGAGCCGGGCGCGGGCGCCCCGGAGGACACAGCAGCCCGGTCCGACCGGACCGGGCTGCTGGTGGTGGTACCCCCGACGGGATTCGAACCCGCGCTACCGCCTTGAGAGGGCGGCGTGCTAGGCCACTACACAACGGGGGCCTGAAGCGGACGAAACTCTAGCGCCTGCTAGCGATTCGACCAAATCGCTGGGGTACTAGGACTCGAACCTAGACTAACTGGACCAGAACCAGTCGGGCTGCCAATTACCCCATACCCCATGGGATCCGACCTCTTGCGAAGCCGAGGCAAGACAATACACGGCACTCCCGCTGCTCACCAAAACGCGCGCCTGCCGCTGCCTCGCACGGTGAGCGCCCTCACATCAGGCGCCGGACGGAACCGGCTCGGTGCCTCGTGGGGCGGGTGCTGCGGGCGGCTCGACAGGCGGGTTGGTGCGTGTCTGAAGTCTCATCCTCTTCGCCACGAAGAGCACCAGGACGGCGTACGTCCCGGCCTGTGTCAGGGTCAGCGGGATGTTGCTCCAGCCGACCTCGGAGACGTTCAGCGTGTCCGTCAGGTCGGAGAACGTCAGCGCGTAGCCGAACGCCAAGAAGTTGTTCAGGATGTGCATGGCGATGCCGGCCTCGAGTCCGCCTGTCCGGAGCACCAGGTAACCGGCGATGAGGCCGAACATGAAGCGGTCGAAGAAGAGCGGGAAGTTCTGCACGCCGTGGGCTAGGGCGAACAGGGTCGCCGTCACCAGCAGCGCGATCCACTTGATCCGGAACAGGGAGCCGAGAGCCTGCATCAGGTAACCGCGGAAGACGTACTCCTCCCCCGCTGCCTGGAACGGTGTGGTCAGCAGAACGATGATCGCGAGCGCCACGGTGGTCCCGGTGAAGTCGTTGACACCCTGACTGAAGTCGCCCTCCTGCGAGCCGGGCAGCAGCAGGCTGACGATCACCATGGCCATCAGCGCAACCACAGAGATGGCGACACAGATGAAGAAGAACTGCCAGCGCATCTTGGGCGCTACCGACGTCAGCCACCGGGGCCGCATCCGGTGCAGCACCCGCATGACGAGCCAGCAGACGAGGATCGTGGCGCCGAGCGAGAGGTTGAGGTACAGCAACGAGGCCGGACCCACCTCCGAGAGCGTGGCGGCGTCCGAGAAGCTCTCCCAGAACGGGCCGCCCTCGATCGCCACACCGGCCATCAGCACGGGCATCAGCGCCAGTGGTGCCACCACGAGCGAGCCGATGATGACCAGGAAGATGCCGAGCACCGGCTTCCACCACGCGTAGTTCCAGGTGCGCAGCATCTGGTGGTACTCGCGCGGCTCCGGGTGCGGGAAGCTCGGCAGCTGGTTGTACGGCCGGCCCGGTGAGGGGCCCCACTGCTGAGGTGGCCCCCACTGCGGCGGGGGCGGCGGCCCCCACTGCTGCGGAGCACCCCACGGAGGTGGCGGAGGCGGGCCCCACTGCTGGCCCGGCGGAGGCTGCTGCGGATACCCCGGCGGGGACTGCTGCTGCGGGTAGCCGGGAGGGGGCTGCTGGTAGCCGGGAGGGGGCTGCGGGGAGCCGCCCGGGTACGACGGGCCGTTCGTTTGGCCGCCGGCCGGGCGTCCGCCCTGGTTGCCGTTGCCCTGCGGGTCCTGCTCGCTCACACCCTCACCCCCATCCGTGTCATGTCAGGCTTCTTGTGCACTGCTCAATCGTGCCAACGAACGGTCCCGGCCGAGGAGTTCCAGGGATTCGAACAGTGGCGGCGAGATCCGGCGCCCGGTGACCGCCACCCGAACCGGCCCGAAGGCGTTGCGGGGCTTGAGGCCAAGGTCCTCGACCAGCGCCTTGCGAAGCGCCTCGTCGATCGCCGCGGTCTCCCAGGAGTCCAGGCCGGCCAGCGCGTCATGGGCCGCCTTGGCGACGGTGCGGCCGTCCTCGTTGAGCAGCTTCTCGGCGTCCGAGGGATCGCGCACGAACTGCGACTCCTCGACGAACAGGAACCCGAGCATCGCGACGGACTCGCCCAACGTGGTCATCCGCTCGTGCACCAGGGGTGCGGCCTCGGCCAGCAGCGCACGATCCTCTGCCGAGACCTCCTGGGCCATGACGCCGGCTGCCTGGAGGTACGGGATCATCCGCTCGGTGAGGTCGTTCACGTCGAGGGCACGCAGGTGGGCGGCGTTGATCGCCTCGCACTTCTTGATGTCGAAGCGGGCCGGGTTCGGGTTGACCCGCTCGATGGTGAACGCCTCGACCATCTCGTCCATCGTGAAGATGTCACGGTCCTCGGCGATCGCCCAACCCAGCAGAGCGAGGTAGTTGAGCAGACCCTCGGGCAGGAAGCCCTGGTCGCGGTAGGCGAGCAGGTTCGACTCCGGGTCGCGCTTGGACAGCTTCTTGTTGCCCTGCCCCATCACGTAGGGCAGGTGGCCGAACCGGGGCACGGCCTTGCTGATGCCGAGCTCGGTCAGCGCGTCGTGCAGCGCGATCTGTCGCGGGGTGGAGGACAGCAGGTCCTCGCCACGCAGCACGTGGGTGATCTCCATCAGCGCGTCGTCGACCGGGTTGACCAGGGTGTACAGCGGGTGTCCGTTGGCCCTGACCATCACGAAGTCGGGAACGTGCTCGGGCTGGAACGTGATCTCGCCGCGGACCAGGTCGTCGAAGGTGATCACGCGGTCCGGCATCCGGAACCGGACGACCGGCTTGCGGCCCTCCGCCACGAACGACGAGGTCTGCTCCTCGCTGAGCGAGCGGCAGTGGCCGTCGTACCCCGGGGTGCGTCCCTCGGCCCGCGCCGCGTCGTTGCGCTCCTCGAGCTCCTCCTGCGAGCAGTAGCAGTGGTAGGCGCGGCCGGCCTCGAGCAGCTGCTGCACGACACCGGAGTAGATGTCGAAGCGCTCGGACTGCCGGTAGGGACCGTGCGGTCCGCCGACCTCGGGGCCTTCGTCCCAGTCGAGTCCCAGCCAGCGCATGACCTCGAGCAGGGTGTCGTAGGACTCCTGCGAGTCGCGCGAGGCGTCGGTGTCCTCGATGCGGAAGACGAACGTGCCTCCCAGGTGCCGGACGAACGCCCAGTTGAACAGCGCCGTCCGGGCCAGCCCGACGTGCGGGTTGCCCGTCGGGGAGGGACAGAAACGGACCCTGACCGCCGAGGACGCGGGCACAGGATCACTACTAGTCACGGGTTACCACCTTGTTGGTCAGAGTTCCGATACCGGAGATGGTGACGTCTACTTCGTCACCGGGGTTCATGGGACCGACACCCTCGGGGGTGCCGGTGAGGATGACGTCGCCGGGCAGCAACGTCATCACGCTGGAGATGTGGGCGACAAGCGCTGCGACGTCGAAGACCATGTCCTTGGTCGAGCCGTCCTGCTGCAGGTCGCCGTTCAGGTGCGTCTGGACCTTCAGGTCGCTGGTGTCCAGCTCGGTCTCGATCCAGGGACCGAGCGGGCAGAACGAGTCGAAACCCTTTGCGCGGGTGAACTGCACATCGCTCTTCTGCAGGTCACGCGCGGTCACATCGTTACCGATCGTGTAGCCGTAGACGACGTCCTTGACCCGCTCGGGTGCAACGTCTCGGCAGATCCGGCCGATCACCACCGCGAGCTCCCCCTCGAAGTGCACGTTCTGGCTCTGCTTGGGGTAGAAGATCGGGTCGCCCGGACCGACGACGGCCGTGTTGGGCTTGATGAACATCAGCGGCTCGGCAGGCACGTCGCTGCCCATCTCAGCGGCATGGGCGGCGTAGTTGCGGCCGATGCCGACCACCTTGCTGCGCGGGATCACAGGGGCGAGGAGGCGTACGTCGGCCAGCTTGTGCTGCTCCTCGGTCAGGTGCACGCCGACGTAGAGCGGGTCGCCGGCCAGCGCGACGATCATGGAGTCCTCGTCGGGGATGCCGAGATCGTCGACCTCGCCGGTCACGACGCCGTACTGGGGGTCCTCACCGGTGGTGAATCTCGCGATACGCACGGGCCGAGCCTACCTGCGAGCGGTCATGGGTCCGCTGACTACCCTCGACGGTGTGGAAAACCCAGTGACGACCGATGTGACGGTCCTGGACGAGGCGGTCTGGAGGTCCCGCCGGCAGACCCACGAGGCGCGCGTGGACACCTGGATCGAGCCACATCTGGCGCGGCGGAGGGCACGTGAGGCGCACCCGGTCGAGGACTTTCTGTTCACCTACTACTCCCAGCGCCCCGCTGCGCTACGCCGCTGGCATCCCGGGTTCGGGATCGCGCTGGCCGGCGACGCCTCGTCGTACCTCGAGCTGAAGGGGTACGTCGACACCGCCGCCGGCGTCACCGTGTCGAGGGAGCACGTGGCCGCGCAGCGAACCCTGCTGTCCACGCTGCACAGGCTGCTCACCGCGACCGCCGGTCGGGCCGCCCAGCTCGGCTGCCTCGGTCTGCACGAGTGGGCGATGGTCTACCGCCTCGACCAGACAGATGTACGACATGCTTCGTGGCCACTGCGACTCGGTGGCCATGGCACGGACGCCGTGGTGGAGTCGCACCGGATCACCTGCTCGCACTTCGACGCGTTCCGGTTCTTCACCGACGACGCCCGGCCGCTCAACGTGCTCCAGCCCGGCCGTGACGACCGGCCCGCGTTCGAGCAGCCCGGCTGCCTGCATGCGGGGATGGACCTCTACAAGCACGCCTTCCGGCTCTCACCGATGATCAGCTCGGACCTGGTGGCCGACTGCTTCGAGCTCGCCCACGACATCCGGGTGCTTGACATGCGCGCCTCGCCGTACGACCTCTCCGAGCTCGGCTACTCCCCCGTCCGGATCGAGACGCCGGACGGGAAGCGGGAGTACGCCTCCGCGCAGAAGTCCTTCGCCGATCGAGGGGTGCCCTTGCGACAGCGGCTGATCGACGAGTGCGAGCGCCTGCTCGCCGCGTCCTGAGGCAACGTCAGTCGGTGGGGTCGAGGTAGAGGCAGAACGGGTGGCCGGCCGGGTCGAGCATCACCCGCACGTCCTCCTGCGGCTGGTACGACGCGAGCTCGGCACCCGCCTCGAGCGCGAAGGCGACGGCCGTCTCGAGGTCGTCGACCTCGATGTCGAGGTGCATCGACATCTGGGGCTCACCTTCAACGGTCGGCCAGACGGGTCTTGCGTAGTTCTTCTCGGTCTCGAACGACAGGTTGTAGCCGGCGTCCTCGGAGGGAGCGACCGCCGCGCCCTGCTCGTTCTCGCTGAACACCTGCCAGCCGAGCAGGCGCGCGTAGAAGTGCGCCAGCTCGCGGCCGTCCGGGGCGTCGAGCACGACTCCCCACCAGTGCTTCTTCGAACGCAGGGCCATCGGCACAAGGTGCCACGAATACGGTCCGGCGGGAAGGGCGTTGTGGCTCCGGCGGGAGCACCGGGACAGGTCACGCTGACCCGTCGCGGCCCCTTGCAGGCGGCCGAGCGTGCCGAATCAGGTCACACTGACCCGTTTCGGCATTCGACGAGCCGCGTCACCAGCAGTCGGGATGCCGGTCCCGCCACGGCGCGGCGGCCTCGACCTGTGCCGACAACGCGAGCAGGCGGTGGTCCTGGGCCGGTCGTCCGGCGAGCATCACGCCCACCGGCAGCCCGGCCCGGCTCATGTGCAGCGGCAGGGACACTGCCGGCATGCCGGTCACGTTCCAGACGGCGGTGAAGGGCGTGAACCGCTTCTGGTTGTCGAAGTCCCGGGCCGGGTCCGCGTCGTCCCGAAGGGTCCCGATCCGCGCGGGAAGCTGCGCCAGGGTCGGGGTCAGCACGGCGTCGTACGGCGCAAGCCGGGCCAGCGCCCCGGCAGCGATCCGTCGCAGCTCGCCCACCGCGAAGCCGAAGTCGGGCCCGCTCACCGAATGGCCCCACTCCCGCAGCCACCGGGTCAGCGGGCGCAGCTTGTCCTGGCCCTCCTCAGGCACCGGAAAGATTGCGGAGAGCACCGCCCAGCAGGTCTCGAACGTCGTCACCGCCTCCGCCCCGAGAGGTACGTCGATCTCCTCCACGTCATGCCCGAGCCCTTCGAGCAGCGACGTGGCCTCGTCATAGGCGGCGAGGCACTCGGCGTCGACCTCGGAGGCACTGATCACCGGCGTGCTGAAGCGACCGATCCGAAGCCGCCCCGGCTCCCGGTCGCACCAACCGAGGAAGCTCTCGCCCTCCGGCAGCGGTGGGGCCCAGAACGGGTCACCGATGGCGGGCCCGGTCATCGCGTCCAGCAGGGCCGCGGCGTCACGCACGGTGCGGGCCAGAGGCCCCTGGACGCCGAGGCCGATCGGGTCGCCGTAGATCGGCCCGGAGCTGATCCGTCCTCGGCTCGGCTTGAGGCCGAACAGGCCGCAGCAGCTGGCCGGGATCCGGATCGAGCCACCGCCGTCCGAGCCCTGTGCGACGGGCACCAGCCCGGCGGCAACGGCGGCGCCCGCGCCCCCACTGGAGCCCCCGGCGGTCCGGTCCAGGTCGAAGGGAGTCCGCGCGGGTGGCGCGACGTCGGGCTCGGTGTAGCAGGGTGAGCCGAACTCCGGCGCGTTGGTCTTGCCGAGGCTGACCATGCCTGCCTGTTCGATCCGCAGCACCACCTCGTCGGAGACGTCGGGGACGAAGTCCGCCATGGCTGCCGACCCGAAGGTCGTGCGGACCCCGGCGGTCATGTTCAGGTCCTTGATCGCCGTGGGGACCCCGAACAGCGGTGGCAGGTCGGACTCAGCTAGACGCGCCTCGGCGGCCTTCGCCTGCTCACGCGCAGCGTCGCCGGTGACCGTGACGAAGGCACCGACGTCGTCTCCGATCCGATCGATCCGGGCCAGGTAGTGCTCGACGAGCTCGAGCGGAGACACCTCACGGGCTCGGATCGCGGCAGCCTGCTCGAGAGCGGTGAGGTCATGGAGTGCGGCCATGACCCGACGCTACCGGCTAGTGGGGTCGCTCCCCGTGACGACGCAGACCGAAGGTCACCGCGTCCATCAGCGCGCCCCACGACGCCTCGATCACGTTGTGCCCGATCCCGACGGTGACCCAGGAGCTCTCACCGTCGGTGGTCTCGATCAGCACCCTGGTGACGGCGTCGGTGCCGTGGCCCTGGTCGAGGATGCGCACCTTGTAGTCGATCAGCTCGAACTTCGCGACCTCGGGATAGGCCTGACCGATCGCGTCGCGCAGCGCATGGTCGAGGGCGTTGACGGGGCCGTTCCCCTCGCCCGTGGTGATGATCCGGGCGCCACCCGCGTGCAGCTTGATCGTCGCCTCGGAGACCGCCTCGGCACCGGGCTTGGAGTCGGTGATCACCCGCCAGGACTCGACGTCGAAGTACGACGGTCGCGTCCCCTCCACCTCCTCGACGAGCATCAGCTCGAAGGAGGCGTCGGCCGCCTCGAAGGTGTAGCCGCGCGACTCGAGATCCTTGACCCGGTTGGTGATCCGGGTGACCAGCTCCTTGTCCTGGCTCAGGTCGAACCCGAGCTCGCGGCCCTTGAGCTCGATGCTGGCCCGGCCGGCCATGTCGGAGACCAGCAGCCTCATGTCGTTGCCGACGCCGACGGGGTCCATGTGCTGGTAGAGGTTCGGGTCGACCTTGATCGCGCTGGCGTGCAGTCCTGCCTTGTGCGCGAAGGCGCTCACGCCGACGTACGGCTGGCGTGACGCGGGTGGGAAGTTGGTCACCTCCGCGACGGCGTGCGCAATGCGGGTCGCCTCTCGGAGTCGCCCCTCGGGCAGCACCTGACGGCCGAGCTTGAGCTCCAGGTTGGCCACGACCGAGACCAGGTCAGCGTTGCCGGTCCGCTCGCCGTAGCCGTTCAGGGTTCCCTGCACGTGGCTGGCGCCCGCGGTGACTGCGGCGAGGGTGTTGGCGACCGCGCAGCCGGTGTCGTTGTGGCAGTGGATTCCGACGCGCACCCCGGTGCTCTCGATGACGTCGTCGACCACGTCGGCCACCCACCCGGGCAACATGCCGCCGTTCGTGTCGCACAGCGCGATCACCTCGGCGCCGGCGTCGTAAGCCGTGCGCAGGACCTCCAGCGCGTAGTCCCGGTTGTCGCGGTAGCCGTCGAAGAAGTGCTCGGCGTCGAGGAACACCTTCTGCCCCTCAGCGCGCAGGTGGCCGACGGTGTCCCGGATCATCTCGAGGTTCTCCTCGAGCGTGGTCCGGAGCGCGAGCTCGACGTGCCGGTCGTGGGACTTCGCCACCAGGGTCACGACACCGGCACCGCTCTCTCGGAGCGCCGCCACCAGCGGGTCATCGGCTGCCTTCACGCCGGCCCGTCGGGTCGCACCGAACGCCGCGAGCTGCGCGTTCTTCAGGTCCAGCTCGGTGCGTGCCCGGCGGAAGAACTCGGTGTCCTTGGGGTTGGCACCTGGCCAGCCGCCCTCGATGAAACCGACCCCGAGCCCGTCGATCTGGCGGGCAATGTTCAGCTTGTCCGCCACGGAGAGGTTGAGCCCCTCCTGCTGCGCACCATCCCTCAGGGTGGTGTCGTAGACGTGGAAACCACTGGTGTCGGTGGCCGTCGTGGTCATCGCTTGCATCCTCGGGTCGTGTCACTGGTGTCCGGCAACAAAAAGACCTCCCGTGGTTACGAGAGGTCAGCGCGCTAAGGGGTCTTAGCGCGCTAGCTGATAATGAGCTGCCGGTGGTTCACGTGCTCGAGTCTGCCAGAGGTGTCCACACGATGGAACCGTGATCTCGGATCGCGGTCGTTCACAGGTACTGCAGGAGCTCGCCCACCATCGTGCTCTCCCGCCACGGGGCACCGGGCTGAGGGCTCCAGTTCACGCCGTTCACGGTCAGTGCCTGCATCGTGACGAACACCGCTACCGCCAGCAGCGCCACCGTGGCCCAGCCCGCCCAGGTGCCCCGGGTCGAGCGCACGATCAGCCGGCGGGTCGGCACGCGGAGGCGCTTGGACCCCGGTCCCCACCAGAGCGAGACGGCGAGCACGCACCCCATGGCCAGCAAGCCCGGCACCAGCGGCGCCCGGAAGAGCATCAGCCCGACGCCGACGAGCAACGCCAGCCCGGCAGACCAGAGCATCAGCACGAGCGTGCCCCCGGCGGCCACGAGGAGGTACCACGGCGAGCTCAGCACCGACAGAGTCCCGTCGTACCACCGGTGCCGGCCGCGTCGCCACTGCCGGTCACGCGAGGCCTCGCCGGTCCGCGAGATCGTGCGGATCACCAACGCGACAAGGGCGATGAGCGCCAGGGAGGCGTACGGCGCCAGGGCGAACACGAAGGCGACGAGAGCGATCAGGCCGAGCAGGATCAGCCCGCGCTGCAGCTTCGCGACACCGGAGGGCAGCGGCCGCCACGCCTCCGGCGGCGCCTTTCGGGGGTCGACCGGGGGCGCGTAGGGCTGCTGGGGCGGTGGTGGGGTCATGTACGGCGCACGTGCTGCCTGCTGCACCGGCGGCTGCGTCGGATACGGCTCCGACTGGGCCATCGGAGGCGCCGGGACCGGCGCGCGGGCGGTCAGCGGGGTCGTCCTCGGCGGCTGCTGCCGGGTCAACGGCGTGGTCGCGGACGGCTGCACCTGGGTCGCCGGCATGGTCAGCGGCGTGGTCGCCGGGACAGGATCGATGACCTCGGTGGCCGCAGCGG
>JBFIWG010000105.1:0-9650 GCA_041606495.1 Nocardioidaceae bacterium | reverse complement strand
TACGACTGCGACGACTGCTACCTCAACGGCCTGAGCACCTGGGCCCAGGACAACGCCGCGCTCTTCCCGAAGCAGGACAACCCGGGTGTCGAGGCCACCATCCAGGGCGTCGAGGGGATTACGGGACTGAAGATCAACTACTACGCGATGGTCAACCTCAAGGGGTTCCGGAGCCTGGTCGACGCCGTCGGTGGCGTGAAGATGAACGTGATGGACCGGATCCCGATCGGCGGCGTCGGTGCGCCGGTCACCGGCTACATCGAGCCGGGCTACCAGCGGCTCGACGGCTTCGAGACGCTCTGGTTCGCCCGCTCCCGCGAGGGCGCGGACGACTACTCGCGAATGGCTCGGCAGAAGTGCGTGATGAACGCAATGCTCGAGCAGCTGAGCCCGCAGGTCGTCCTCACGAAGTTCGAGCGGATCGCCAAGGCCAGCCAGGAGGTCATCTCGACCAACCTGCCGGCCTCCGAGCTCGACCGCTTCATGGATCTTGCCCTGAAGGCCAAGTCCCAGCCTCTTGCCACCGTCTCCTTCGTGCCGCCGCTGGTGAACACCGCACAGCCCGACATCGCTGTCATCCACGAGCGGGTGCAGCAGGCGATCGCCAAGTCCGAGGCGCGGGGCGAGAGCGACGGCGAGGTCGTCGAGGCCGCCAAGCCGAAGCCGAGACCCTCGAGCGGTGCCGCGGCACAGCCCATGACTGGCGGCTCCATCGGCAGCCTGGCCGAGGGCTACCAGGCCAACGACGCCGCCGACCTGTCCTCGGCCTGCTGACGGGCTGCGCCTTGTCGCCGTCCCACCGCTTGTAGGGTCAGCCTGTGCTTCCCCGGATCGTTGCCGTCGTCGTGACCTGGAACCGGCGCGAGCTGCTGCGTGAGTCGCTGGCCGCGGTCGAGCAGCAGACGCACGCGCCGGCGACGGTCGTGGTGGTCGACAACGCCTCGGACGACGGCACGGCCGAGATGCTGCGCAGCGACTACGGCCACCTCGAGGTCGTCCACCTGGACCGGAACACCGGGGGCGCGGGCGGTTTCGCCGCGGGGATCGAGCGCGCGCTGACCTTCGAGCCCGACCTGGTCTGGCTGCTCGACGACGACACCGTCCCGACGCCGACCGCTGCGGAGGCGCTGGTCCGAGCCTGGCGCGAATACGCAGACGGAGCGGGGGAGCGTCCGAGCGTGCTCGCCAGCAAGGTGGTTTGGACCGACGGGCGCGACCATCCGATGAACACTCCGCGCACCAAGCCCGGCGCTTCGGCGGCGGAGACCGCGGCCGCGCGGGCGGTCGGGTGCACCCCGATCCGGTCGGCCTCGTTCGTCTCGATCATGTGTGACGCCGACGCGGTGGGGGAGCGCGGCCTGCCCATCGCCGACTACTTCCTGTGGAACGACGACTTCGAGTACTCCACCCGCCTCATCCGCGATCGGGTCGGCCTGGCCTGCCCGGACAGCGTGGTGGTGCACAAGACCAAGGTGTTCGGGTCGACCGACGCCGACCCCGGCGAGCGGTTCTTCTACGAGGTCCGCAACAAGGTCTGGATGTTCACTCGCAGCCAGGGCCTGAGTCCTGCCGAGAAGCTGCTGTACGGCGGTTCCACCGCCCGACGCTGGGCCCGCACCCTGGCCCGCTCACAAGACCGGCCGACCCTGGTCCGCGGCCTGGGCCGAGGTCTTAGGACCGGGCTGGCGCGGGGGCCCCGGTCGAACGGTGCTGTCCTGGCGGAGGCCGGCTGGTCGCACCTGGGACGCAGTGAGTCGACGGAGGGCCCGCAGCCTTTCTCACTGCTCATCTCGACGTACGGCGGCGACGATCCCGCCTTTCTACGCCAGGCGTTCACGTCCTCGGTCCACGAGCAGACCCGCCGACCGGACCAGGTGGTGCTGGTGCAGGACGGACCGGTCCCCGGTGAGCTGACCGACACCATCAAGGAGCTGGCGGCGACCAGCCCGGTCCCTGTCGAGCACGTGGTGCTGGAGCACAACGTCGGGCTCGGACCGGCCCTGGACCGCGGGCTCGAGGCGTGCGAGCACGAGATCGTCGCGAGGATGGACTCCGACGACGTCAGCCTGCCCGAGCGCTTCGAGCGCCAGCTGCCGGTGGTCGAGGCGGGGGCGGACATCGTCGGCTCGGGACTGCTCGAGTTCGGTGACGGCATCGACGATGTCGTTGGTCGTCGTACCCCTCCCACGGATCCCGACGAGATCAGGCGGGTGATCAGGTTCCGCGACCCGTTCAACCACCCGACGATCGTCTACCGCAAGAGCGCGGTGCTCGCGGCCGGCGGTTACACCGACATGGCGCTGATGGAGGACTACCTGCTCTTCACCCGGATGGTGGAGGCAGGCGCACGGCCGGCCAACGTCGCAGACCCGCTGGTCTACTACCGCGTCGGAGCGGGCGCCTACGCGAGGCGGGGAGGTCGGCAGCTGCTCCGTTCCGAGCTGGCCCTGCAGAAGCGGTTCCGCGAGCTGGGGATCACCACGCGCGGGCAGTACCTACGTAATGTCGCGGTCCGGGGCGGGTACCGTCTGGTGCCGGAGGCTGTGAGAAAGGTCGCCTACCGGCGCCTGCTGGCCAATCGAGGCGCGAAGCCCGGCAGTTAGACTGTCGCGGCCGTCCAACACAGGAGTTTTTGTGAACGTTGATCTCGTCATCGTCGGGTCCGGGTTCTTCGGACTGACCATCGCCGAACGTTGTGCGAACGAGCTCGGACTGAAGGTGCTGGTGCTCGAGCGACGCCACCACATCGGCGGTAACGCCTACAGCGAGGCCGAGCCCGAGACCGGCATCGAGATGCACGTGTACGGCGCGCACCTGTTCCACACCTCCAACGAGCGTGTGTGGGAGTACGTCAACAGGTTCACCTCGTTCACCAACTACCAGCACCGGGTCTTCGGCCAGTACAACGGGCAGGTCTACTCCCTGCCGATGAACCTGGCGCTGATCAACTCCTTCTTCGGCAAGTCGCACACGCCCGACGAGGCCCGTGAGCTGATCGCCCAGCAGGCGAGCGAGATCGACACCGCGGACGCGACCAACCTCGAGGAGAAGGCGATCTCCTTGATCGGGCGCCCGCTCTACGAGGCGTTCATCAAGGGCTACACCGCCAAGCAGTGGCAGACCGACCCCAAGAAGCTGAGCGCGGACATCATCACGCGGCTCCCGGTCCGTTACAACTTCGACAACCGCTGGTTCAACGACAAGTACGAAGGCCTCCCGGTCGACGGCTACACCGCCTGGCTGACCAAGATGGCCGACCATCCCAACATCGAGGTTCGCCTGAACACCGACTTCTTCGACGTCGCCGACGAGTTCAAGGGCAAGGTCCCGATCGTCTACACCGGCCCGGTCGACGAGTACTTCGGCAACAGCGAGGGCAAGCTGTCCTGGCGCACCGTCGACCTCGAGGCCGAGGTCAAGCAGGTCGACGACTTCCAGGGCTGCGCCGTGATGAACTACAACGACGAGAGCGTGCCCTGGACCCGGATCCACGAGTTCAAGCACTTCCACCCCGAGCGCACCTACATCTCGGGCAAGACCGTGATCGTCCACGAGTACTCCCGCTTCGCCGAGGACGACGACGAGCCGTACTACCCGATCAACACCGCCGAGGACCGCGAGAAGCTGCTGAAGTACCGCGACCTCGCCCGCAAGGAGCCCAACGTCCTGTTCGGCGGCCGGCTCGGCACCTACAAGTACCTCGACATGCACATGGCAATCGGTTCGGCGCTGACGATGTTCGAGAACAAGCTCAAGCCGCACTTCTCCCAGGGCGTGGCCCTGGAGAGCGGTGGCGTGGACGAGTGACGACGCACGTGGTGGACCCCGACCGGGTCCCCGACGCACCGCTGGTCTCCCCGGGATCGTCGGGCGGTCTGCTCGACGTCTTCCGACGTCGCTACCTGCTGCGCCTACTGGTGCAGAAGGAGCTCAAGGCCCGGTACCAGGGCTCGGTGCTCGGCCTGCTCTGGTCCTACGTCAAGCCTGCCGTCCGGTTCTCCATGTACTTCGTGGTCATGGGGATCATCCTCGAGATGGACAAGCGCGCGGAGAACTTCGCGATCCACCTCTTCTCGGGGATGGTCTTCGTCCACTACTTCACCGAGACCTTCGCCTCCGGCACCCGCTCGATCGTGAAGAACAAGGCGCTGGTGCAGAAGATGTCGCTGCCGCGGGAGATGTTCCCGGTTGCGGCAATGCTGGTCTCGGCGTACCACACGCTTCCGCAGCTGCTGATCCTGACCGGCGGAGCGATGCTCACGGGCTGGTCGCCGGACGGCCTTGCCTTCGCCGCAGGCGTGCTCGGGTTCTCGATCATCGCCGTCTTCGGCATGGCGCTGGCTCTCCTCTTCAGCGCCGCCAACGTGTTCTTCCGGGACTTCCAGAACATCGTCGAGACGTTCTCGATCTTCGTCACCTGGTCGGTGCCGATGATCTACCCGTTCGCCTTGGTCAAGAACGGCGCGTTCGGGGGCACCTGGGTGGAGACGCTGTACCTGGCGAACCCGATCGCCGAGGCAGTGCTGCTGGTGCAGCGGTGCTTCTGGGTGAGCACGACGAGCGACCCGGAGCAGACGCTGGCGACGAACTTCCCGGACGACCTCTTCGTGCGCGGGCTGGTCATCCTCGGCATCTGCGTGGTGTTCCTCGGCATCGCGCAGTGGGCCTTCACCAAGCTCGAGGGCAAGTTCGCGGAGCGCCTCTGATGACCGAGTCGATCGTGGTGCGTAACGTCACCAATCGCTTCACCATGCGCTACCACCGCACCATCAAGCAGATGACCGTGGCGGCGGTGCGCCGACAGCAGCTGTCGGACAGCTTCCTGGCCGTGAACGACGTCTCCTTCACGGTCGAGCAGGGCGAGTCCATCGGTCTGATGGGCCTCAACGGCTCCGGCAAGAGCACCCTGCTCAAGCTGATCTCCGGGGTGATGAAGCCGGACTCGGGCTCCGTGCAGACCCGTGGGCGGATTGCCGGGCTGATCGCCACCGGTGCGGGCTTCCACCCGCAGCTGACCGGCCGGGAGAACATCTACCTCAACGCCGCCATCCTCGGCATGAGCGAGGCCGAGACCAAGCGCAAGTTCGACCAGATCATCGACTTCGCCTCGGTCGGCAAGTTCCTCGACACCCCCGTCGGGCACTACTCCTCGGGGATGTTCGCCCGGCTCGGCTTCGCGGTGGCGGTGCACGCGGACTCCGACATCTTCCTCGTCGACGAGGTGCTCGCGGTGGGGGACCGGCCGTTCAAGAAGAAGTGCCTGCAGCGGATGCAGGAGGTCAAGGCCGAGGGACGCACGCTGTTCTACGTCAGCCACAGCCCCGGGTCGGTGCGCAAGATGTGCGACCGGGCGCTGGTCCTGGAGAACGGCGTGCTCGGCTTCGACGGCCCTGTCGCGGACGGGATCCACTACTTGAAGTACGACGACGACGGCCCGAACTCCGAGGACGACATCGACGACCAGATGGGCGCCGACATCTGATTTGCCCGTTTCGGCGTTCGCGGGTCCTTCGCCCGGTTCATGGGGAAATTACAGTTTTGTAGTTAAACGGAACCGCTGGCAGCTCTCTGTTACTGGTGTGAAACTTGGTACTCCTGTGACAATCTCCCACCCAGAGAGTGCCCGGAAATGCCTCAGAACAAGAGCCGATTCGTCCATCTTTGCCAGCAGCTGCTGGCGTTCGGGACGGTGCTCGCAGTGGCCGCTCCCGCTGCCACCGTTGTCAGTCTGGACATCGTCGCGCCGGCTCCGGGAACCGAGGTCGGGCCGCCCACCGAGCAAGCACGCGGGGCTCTGGTCGCCTCCGAGCCGGTGAAGCCCGAGGTGGAGGAGATCCCCGTCGAGGGTGTCGAGAAGGCTGGCATCCAGGCTCTCACGGACCGCCCGCGCCTGCAGCGAAACGCAGCGTCCGAGCTGGCCGCCCTGAGCGCCCCGCAGGAGGTCACCGGCTACGCCACCGTCGGTGTCACCTGGGAGTCCGGTGTCGAGCTCGACGAGGACGAGATCACCGTCTCCGTCCGCAGCCTCAAGGACGGCGTCTGGTCGGACTGGGAGGACGTGGAGTACCACGACGACCACGGCCCCGACCCTGACAGCGCGGAGGCGCTGAAGGCTCGCCCGGGCACCGACCCGGTCATCGTCGGGGACGTCGACGAGGTCCAGGTCAAGGCGGTCACCGCCACCGGCGAGGCCCCGGCCGACATGCAGCTCGCGGTGGTCGACCCCGGTCTGACCGAGCACGCAGAGGTGCAGCAACCGGCCATCGACACCGCTGAGCTCGAGGCTCCGGCGGACGCGGCTGCGCTGAGCTCGGCCACCACGGAGCCCGGTACGACGGAGCCCGGCACCACGGACCCCGGCACCACCGAGCCCGGTACGACGGACCCCGGCACGACCGAGGAGGGAGTCCTCACCGGGACGCCCGCTGATGTGACGCCGAAGCCGAAGATCTTCTCGCGGGCCCAGTGGGGCGCCGACGAGCGGATGCGTGACAAGCCGTCGCTGAACTACTACGAGGTGCACGCGGGCTTCGTCCACCACACGGTGAACGCCAACGGCTACACCCGCAAGCAGGTCCCGTCCCTCATCCGAGGGATCTACGCGTACCACACCCAGTCGAAGGGGTGGAGCGACATCGGCTACAACTTCGTCGTCGACCGGTTCGGCCGGATCTGGGAAGGCCGCTACGGCGGTGTCGACCGTCCGGTCGTGGGAGCCCACACCCTCGGCTACAACGAGTACTCCTTCGCGGCCTCGGCTCTCGGCAACTTCGACGTCGCCAGGCCCTCCGCCGCGATGCTGGACGCGTATGGCCGCCTGTTCGCCTGGAAGCTGTCGCTGCACGGCATCGACGCAGCCTCGTCGAGCCAGTCGGTGGGCGGCCGGACGTTCAAGGCGATCAACGGACACCGCGACGCGGGCCAGACGGCTTGCCCCGGCCGTTACCTCTACGCCAAGGTCGGCACCATCCGGAGCAAGGCGGCCGGCTACCAGAAGCCGTTCACCAGCCGCACCCGGTCCACCGACGTCACCGGCTCACCGTGGCCGGACATCGTGGTCCGCGACAAGGAGACCAAGCAGGCCAAGGTGGTCCGCACCGGCGGCCAGCTCGGCTTCCAGCCCGTGCACAGCATGAAGATCGGCTTCGGGGCCATGGACCTGATCACGGCCACCCGTGACCTGACCGGGGACAACGTGCCGGACCTGGTCGCTCGCAACGGAAACACCGGCAGGACGAACATCTACCCGGGCAACGCGCAGGGCCGCTTCGAGCCGGGGGTGCTCAACACCCGCCGGTTCCGCAACGCCGACCAGCTCACGGGTGCCATGGACATGACCGGCGACGGCCGCAACGACCTCGTGGTCCGGATCAAAGATTCGAAGAAGCTCTACGTCTACCCGGGCAACGACAATGCCGGCTTCCGCAAGCGGCGTCTGCTGTCGGAGAGCTGGAGCGCCTACCAGGTGACCGCAGGAGTGGGCGACTTCGACGGTGACGGCAAGAACGACCTGATCGCGCGTGACGGTCGGCTGCTCTACCTGGTGCCGGGCACCGGGAAGGGCATCGCGCCGAGGGTCCAGCTGCCGAACAGGTGGGGCGCCTACGACCTCATCGCCGGCCTCGGCGACGTGACCAACGACGGCAAGCCCGACATCATCGCCCGGGCCCGCAAGTCGAAGCTGACCTACATCTTCCCCGGCGACGGCTCCGGCGGCCTGGGGCACAGGTTCGGCCCCTTCAACAACTTCAAGGGTGTCAGCTTCCTGGCCGCCAACGGACAGCTCGCCGGTGACCGGGGAGCGGACCTGGTCGCTCGTGACTCGAAGGGTCGGGTCGTGGTCTACCCCAACAACGGGGCCAAGAACATCGAGGGGATCACCGACACCGGCACCCGGTTCGGGGGGCTGAACCTGGTCCTCAACGTGGGTGACTGGAACGGCGACGGGCACGGCGACGTGATGACCCGGAGGAGCAAGAACGGTGCCATGCAGCTGCGGCTGGGTGACGGCAAGGGCGGATTCGCCCCGGCCGTGCTCGCCGGCTCCGGCTGGAAGTCCGTCGGGCTGGTCGCCGCCGTCGGCGACATCACCGGTGACGGCTACCCGGACCTGATGGGTCAGCCCAGCGGCAAGTCGATGCGGATCTACCCCGGCAACGGGAGCACCGGCTTCAAGCCCAGCTACGTCGCACACTCCCCGATCGCCTCGAACGGGCAGACCGGCCTGGGCCTGTGGAACTCCGACGGCTCACCCGACAGCCTGCTGCGTCGCTCGGACGGGTCGTTGCTCCTCTACCCGGGCAACGGTCCCGGAGGACTGCTCAACGGCAAGAAGATCGGCTCGGGGACCGCGAAGTACGACTGGCTCCAGTCCCTCGGTGACGCCGACGGTGACGGCAGGCCGGACCTGGTCGGCCGCGAGAAGGCGACCGGGATCCTGTGGCTGCTCCCCGGGAGGTCCAACGGATTCGGCGCGCGCAGGTTCTTGGGCGACGGCTTCGAGGGCTACGACCTGAGCAGCTGATCAGGAGGTGGGGGCGACTCGCAGCTGTGCGGTCGCCCTCTCCTCGTCGTAGCGCTGCTTCCACGACAGCTCGTCGGGGTTCGCCACCCAGATCGTTCCGCCGCCCAGCAGCAGGGGTGAGAGCAGCGTCGCGTAGCCGTGGTCCGTGCAGGGGTTGACGTCGGTCAGCAGCCGTCCCCGCGGCTCCACCAACGGCTCGGCCTCGACAGCCCCGAGGAGCTCTGCCTGGGTCGCGGTGGAGGAGCCCGCGCGCCACGCGTCGTCGGTCGCGGTCGGCGGGTCGTAGCTGATGAAGGCGTCCGGTTGGGCGAGTACGACGGCGCCGTAGTCGATGACCCCGGGCGGGAGCGGGTCAACGAACCTGCCACCGAGCGGGCGCAAGGAGATGGCGACCACCGGGCGGTCCTGGGCACTGGCGGCGTAGTCGGCCATCGTGGCCGGGCCGCACACGACCAGGTCGGCCTCGTCGGCCCGCGAGCGGTCCGTGGTGACGCAGAGCCCGCCGGTCCACGCGGCACCCAGCCAGACCACACCCAGCCAGTGGGTGGGCAGGTCCAGCAGCACCAGGCCGCCGCGCTCCACGTCCAGCTCGTCCTGCACCAGGCCGGCGGTCTTGTTCACCCAGTTGCTGTACGTCACGACGGAGAGCTCGATGCGCTCACCGGTCGCGTCGTCGTAGAAGGTGACCAGGGGACGGGCGGCGTCGGCACGCAGCTGAGCGGCCATGGCCTCGGCAAAAGTCGAAAACGTCACGGCGAGCACTCTACGTAATGAGAGGATGCCCGCATGTCCCACCAACTCGAGGCAGTCATCGTCGCCGGCGGTTTCGGGACGCGGCTGCTGCCGCTGACCACCCGCCATCCCAAGCACCTGCTCAACGTCGGCGGCGTCCCCTTCCTGGAGCACCAGATCTCGCGGCTGGCCGCAGCCGGTGTCGACCACATTGTTTTGGCCACGTCGTACCACGCCGAGCTGTTCGAGCCGGTGCTCGGTGACGGCAGCCGGTGGGGGGTGCGGCTGGACTACGTCCAGGAGGACGAGCCGCTCGGCACCGCCGGCGCGATCCGCAACGTGGCCGGGGTCCTCGGCGACGACCCGGCCGGCGCCGTGGTGATCCTCAACGGCG
>JBFIWG010000104.1:0-9665 GCA_041606495.1 Nocardioidaceae bacterium | reverse complement strand
GGCCAGACGCCAGCCGTCGGCCACCCCGAACGGGTGCGTCGGGTCGGCCTGCGCCGAGGTGGCCAGACCCCAGGCGGCCAGCACCGCCGCGGTCTCCGCACCCTCGGGCCGGATCGCGTCCGGATGGTTGTCGAGCCAGGCGGTGTCGATCTCGCAGTCGCGGAACGCGTCGGAACCGGCGAGGCCGCGGAGGAAGCCGAGGTTCGTGGTGAGCCCGAGGATGGCGGTGTCGTCCAGGGCGGTGACCAGCGCGCGGCGGGCGGCCTCACGCGTCGAGCCGTGCACGATCACCTTGCCCAGCATCGGGTCGTACGACGTGCTCACGGTCTGCCCCGACTCGAGGGCGGCGTCGATCCGGGCTCGGGGCGACCAGCGCACGCTTTCGGCGACCCCTGCCTGCGGGAGGAACCCGTTGAAGGCGTCCTCGGCGTAGACGCGCGCCTCGATCGCGTGCCCGGACAGGGTGACGTCGGTCTGCGCCAGCGGCAGCCGCTCCCCGGCGGCGATCCTCAGCTGCAGCTTGACCAGGTCCAGGCCGGTGACCAGCTCGGTCACCGGGTGCTCGACCTGCAGCCGGGTGTTCATCTCCAGGAAGAACACCTCCTCGCCGGAGACGAGGAACTCCACGGTGCCGGCGTTGGTGTAACCGACCTGCTTGGCGAGGGCGACCGAGGACTCGGTGAGCACCCGACGCACCTGCTCCGAGATCGTCGGGGCGGGCGCCTCCTCGATCACCTTCTGGTGCCGGCGCTGGGCCGAGCAGTCTCGCTCGAACAGGTGGATGACGTTGCCGTGCTCGTCTGCGAGCACCTGCACCTCGACGTGGCGGCCGTGCTCGACGTACCGCTCGACCAGGATGGTGTCGTCTCCGAACGCGCTGCGCGCCTCGCGCTGGGCAGAGGCGAGCGCCTCAGCGAAGTCGGCCGGGTCGCGGACGATCCGCATGCCCTTGCCGCCGCCACCGGCCGCTGCCTTGACCAGCAGCGGGAACCCGATCTCCTCGGCGTCGACCGTCGTGCCGCGGAGCTCCGCCGAGGGGACCACCGGAACGCCGGCGGCGATCGCGATGTCGCGAGCGGTGTCCTTGCGTCCCATCTGCTCCATGACGTCGGCGGTGGGCCCGACGAAGGTCAGCCCCGCCTCGGCCACCGCGCGGGCGAACGGCGCCCGCTCGGAGAGGAAGCCGTAGCCGGGGTGGATCGCGTCGGCGCCGGTCTTGCGGGCCGCCTCGATCAGGGCGTCGATCTTCAGGTACGACTCGGCCGCCGGCGTGGGGCCGATCCGGATCGCGGTGTCCGCGGCGCGCACGTGCGGCGCCTCGCGGTCGGCGTCGGAGTAGACCGCGACGGTGCGGAGCCCCATCTCCTGGGCCGCCCTCATGATGCGGATCGCGATCTCGCCGCGGTTGGCGACGAGCAGCGTGGAAATCGTCATGTCAGCTCACATCCGGAAGATGCCGTAGGACGGCTCGGGGATCGGGGAGTTCGCGGCGGCGGCCAGGCCCATACCGAGGACCCGGCGGGTGTCGACGGGGTCGATCACACCGTCGTCCCAGAGCCGTGCGGTGGAGTAGTACGGCGAGCCCTGGTGCTCGTACTGGTCACGGATCGGGGCCTTGAAGGCCTCCTCGTCCTCGGCCGACCACTCGCCGCCCTTGCCCTCGATGCCGTCGCGGCGCACGGTGGCGAGGACCGAGGCGGCCTGCTCACCGCCCATCACCGAGATCCGGGCGTTGGGCCACATCCAGAGGAAGCGCGGGTCGTAGGCGCGGCCGCACATGCCGTAGTTGCCGGCGCCGAACGAGCCGCCGATCACGACCGTGAACTTGGGTACGACGGAGCAGGCGACCGCCGTGACCAGCTTGGCGCCGTCCCGGGCGATGCCGCCGTTCTCGTACTCCCGGCCGACCATGAAGCCGGTGATGTTCTGCAGGAAGACCAGCGGAATACCGCGCTGGTTGCACAGCTCGATGAAGTGCGCGCCCTTGAGGCTCGACTCGCTGAAGAGGATGCCGTTGTTGGCCACGATGCCGACCGGGAAGCCCCACACCTTCGCGAAGCCGCAGACCAGCGTCTCGCCGTAGAGCGCCTTGAACTCATGGAAGCGCGAGCCGTCGACGATCCGGGAGATGACCTCGCGGACGTCGTACGGCGTTCGGGAGTCCGTGGGGACCACGTCGTAGAGACCGTTGGGGTCCTCGACCGGCTCCTCGGGGGTGTCCTGCTCCAGCGAGAGCACCGGACGGCGTTCGAACGTGGCGACGATGGAGCGGACGATCGCGAGAGCCTCGGCGTCGTCGGCGGCCAGGTGGTCCACGACCCCGCTCTTGCGGGCGTGCACGTCGCCGCCGCCGAGGTCCTCGGCGGTGACCACCTCACCGGTCGCCGCCTTCACCAACGGCGGGCCGCCGAGGAAGATCGTGCCCTGCTCCTTGACGATCACGG
Organism: Nocardioidaceae bacterium; assembly: GCA_041606495.1. Taxonomy (GTDB): domain Bacteria; phylum Actinomycetota; class Actinomycetes; order Propionibacteriales; family Nocardioidaceae; genus Nocardioides_C. The sequence continues at coordinate 7,221 of JBFIWG010000104.1, read as the reverse complement.
TCTCGTCGGACATCGCGGGCACGTAGGCGCCACCGGCGGTGCACGAACCCATGACGGCCGCGACCTGCGGGATGCCCTCGGCGGAGAGGTTGGCCTGGTTGAAGAAGATCCGGCCGAAGTGCTCCTTGTCCGGGAAGACCTCGTCCTGCATCGGCAGGAACGCCCCACCGGAGTCGACCAGGTAGATGCAGGGCAGCTTGTTGGCGCGAGCCACCTCCTGCGCACGGAGGTGCTTCTTCACCGTGATCGGGTAGTAGGTGCCACCCTTGACGGTGGCGTCGTTGGCGACGATCACGCACTCGCGGCCGCTGACCCGTCCGATGCCGGTGACGATCCCCGCGCTGGGCACGGCGTCGTCGTACATCCCGGTCGCCGCCAGCGGGCTCAGCTCCAGGAACGGGCTGCCCGGGTCGAGCAGCTGGTCGACCCGTTCCCGAGCGAGCAGCTTGCCGCGGTCCAGGTGCTTCTTGCGGGCCGCCTCCGAGCCACCCTGGCGGGTCACCTCGAGTCGTTCCCGCAGGTCCTCGACCAGCGCCTTCATCTCACTCGCCACGAGAGTTCCTCCAGTCAGAGCGTGCGACCCGTCGTACGGGCTGCTACGAGCATCCCCGACAGGTGAGGTTAGCGATCATTAACCTCCCGCGTCCAGCCACTCCTTCGCCGTCGCGGCCAGCGCGTTGCGTCGGGCCGGGTCCATCCGGTCGTAGCTGCGCACCATCATGCTGCTGCGCGGGTTGGCCAGGAACAGGTCGCGGTGGTCGGCGACGAACTGCCAGTACAACGCGTCCCAGACGTGCGTCCACTCCCCCGTCGGGAAGTCGCTCATCTTGCGCAGGTAGTTGCTTCCGCTCACGTAGGGCTTGGTGGTGATCATCGTGCCGGCCGCGAACTGGCTCATCGCATAGACGTTGGGCACCATCACCCAGTCGTAGGCGTCGACGAACATGACCATGAACCACTCGTACACCTCGTCCGGGTCGATGCGCAGCAGCAGCATCGCGTTGCCGAGCACCATCAGTCGCTCGATGTGGTGGGCGTAGCCGGTGCTCAGGACCCGTTGGATCACCCGGTCGACCGGGAGCAGGCCGCTGGTTCCGTCGTACCAGGAGCCCGCCAGGGATCGGCCCAGCTCGAGCAGGTTCCGGGTGCGCATCGCGCGGCCGTGGAAGAGGTACGCCGCGCGCATGTACTCCCTCCAGCCGATGACCTGTCGCACGAACCCCTCGATGCTGGCCAGGTCGACGTCGTGCTCGGCCGCGTGCTCGAGCGCGGACGTCACCACGTGCCCCGGATCCAGCAGTCCGGTGTTGATCAGCGGGCTCAGCGCCGAGTGGAACAACCAGCTCTGGTCTGCGGCGATCGCGTCCTCGTACGGTCCGAACAGGGCCAGCCGGTCTTCGAGAAAGCGCTGCAGCCACACTTCGGCCTCGGCGTGCGTCGTGGGCCAGTTGAAGGTCGACGCGTCGCCGACGTTGTCGGGGAACTCATCCTCGACCCAGGAGAGCGCTGCCCGCACGTCGTCGGTGCGCGTCGCGGCAGGCAGGTCGGGGGTCTCGAGGTCCTTCGGCAGCCGTTTCCGGTTCTCGGTGTCGAAGCTCCATCGGCCGCCGACCGGTGCGTCCCCGTCCATCAGGATGTCGAGCCGGCGTCGCTGGGACTGGTAGAAGCTGTGCATCCGGGGTCGCTTGCCCGCGAACTGGCCCTCGAGCTGGTCGGTCGTGGTCAGGAAGCCCGGGGTCGGTGCCGTCACGAGCGGGCAGCCGACCGAGCGCGTCACCCGCGCCACGTCCCTCTCGAGCCAGTCGTCGACCAGCTCGTAGACGCTCACCTCGTCGACATGGTTGGCGCGGAGCACCTCGGCGAGCTGCTCGTCGCTGGAGATCTCTGCCATGGTCCGCACGTAGACCGTCGCGAAGCCCGCCTCCTGCAGCCGTCGCTCGAAGGCCTTCATGCTTGCCCGGTGCAGCACCAGCTTGTGCTTGTGAAACGGCAGCTGCCGGAAGAACAGGTCCGGCTCGACCAGCACCATGACCGTGTCCAGGTCGGCGTCCAGATGCTCCACGAAGAGCTGGTGCGGGAAGATCAGCTGGGCGCTCGGCACACCTCGAGCCTCTCACCGCAGGTCAACCGACCCGGCCAGATGTGAACGAACGCTAACCTCCGTGTTCTAGGCTGGCACCGTGAACGCCCGGCGAGAGCAGATCCTGTCCACGGCGGCGGAGCTGTTCGCCCAGCGCGGGTTCCACGGCGTCTCGGTCGCCGACCTGGGCGCGGCCTGCGGGATCTCCGGTCCGGCGCTCTACCGGCACTTCGCCTCCAAGGACGCCATGCTCGCTGAGATGCTGGTCTCGATCAGTGAGGAGCTGCTCGCGGTCGGTCAGGAACGGGTCGCCGAGGCGGACTCGGCCCGGGAGGCGCTGCGGGCGTTGGTGAACTGGCACGTCGACTTCGCGTTGAACAACAAGGCGCTGATCGTCGTACAGGACCGGGACTGGGCCTCGCTGCCCGATGAGGCACGCGAGCAGGTCCGGACGCTGCAGCGCAGGTACGTCGAGCTGTGGGTGGACCAGCTCCGCGAGATCCACCACGACCTGCCGGCGAAGAAGGCCCGGGCGATGGCGCACGCGACGTTCGGCCTGCTCAACTCCACCCCGCACAGTGCGATGCTCTCGGAACCGGAGATGCGCGCCATGCTCGAGCAGATGGCGCTTGCAGCCCTGAGCTGACCGCACCCGGCCGCGGGCCTCAGGGGAGGCAGGTGACCCAGACGACCTGCCGCAGGGGGCGGCCGTACACCTCGAGCGGGAGCCAGGACAGACGGACCGGGTTGTCGAGAAGCCGGCCGGTCGGCGGCAGGCAGCCCGGGCGCCCGTCGAAGTGGTCGGCGCCGGCAGAGTCCGTCCAGCCGATGTCCTGGGGCACGCGCAACATAGCGCCGCTCGGGAGCTCACAGACTATGGAAGTGGCACCCGATAAGCAGCCGAGCTCGGACTCCACGACATCCGGCTGACCCCGGCCCATGTAGTAGGACAGGAACGCCAGCGCTGCCAGGAGCACGACGATCGTGGCCCCGGTCCTCTGCCTGGCCGACCAACCCTCCCCCTTGGGCAGCGGCGCACCCATGGCCACAACGGGCTCCTTCGCACTGGTGAGCTGCCCACCAGCCTAGGCACGCCGAAACAGTGGTGCCCTCAGCTCAGCACGTCCTCCAGCGCAGCGAGGACCAGGAGGGCCGCGTCCGGCCGGGCGTTGTGTCCCATCAGGCCGATCCGCCAGACACTGTCGGCGTACCTCCCGGCGCCGGCCCCGATCTCCAGGTTGTGCCGCTCCAACAACCGCCGCCGCACCGCGGCCGAGTCCACCCCGTCAGGCACGCGTACCGAGGTGAGCTCCGGAAGCCGGTAGCCCTCCTGAGCGAACAGCTCGAGCCCCAGCTTCTGCAGGCCGTCCTGCAGGATCTGGCCCGCCTCGGCGTGCCTGCGCCACACCTGTTCCAGACCCTCGTCGAGGATCCGGCCGAGACCGGCGTGCAGGCTCGCGACCATCGCCACCGGGGCGGTGTGGTGGTAGGTCCGGCCGGTGGAACCCGACTGCCCGCCGGCGACGTAGCCGCCGAGCAGACCGAGGTCGAGGTACCACGACTGGGGCTTCTCCACGCGCCGCTCGAAGGCCCGGTCGCTGATCGTGAACGGCGCCAGACCGGGCGCCACCCCGAGGCACTTCTGGGTGCCGGCGTAGCCGACGTCGACGCCCCAGTCGTCGGCCCGCAGCTCGATGCCGCCGATCGAGGTGACCGCGTCGACGACCAGCAGCGCGTCACCCTTGACCTGGTTCAGGGCGGCGATGTCGGAGCGAACGCCGGTGGAGGTCTCGGCGTGCACCGCGGCGATCACCGCTGGGTTCGGGTGCGCGTCAGCCACCCGCTGCGGGTCCACCGGGGTCCCCCACTCGTGCTCGACGGGTACGACGGTCGCCCCGCACCGGGCCGCGACGTCGCACATGCGCTGGCCGAACAGGCCGTTCACCGCGACCACCACGACGTCGCCCTCACGGATGGTGTTGACGAAGGCGGCCTCCATCCCGGCCGAGCCGGTGGCGCTCAGCGGCAGGGTGCGGGTGTTCGTCGTACCCCAGACCTGACGGAGCCGCTCGCAGGTGTCGTCCATGACCTCGAGGAACGCCGGGTCGAGGTGACCGAGCAGCGGCAGGCCGAGGGCCGCGGTGGCCTCGGGGTAGGGGTTGGACGGGCCGGGACCGAAGAGGTGTCGCTCGACGAGACTCATACCCGCGAACCTAACCGCCGTGACCGGATCTGGCGACGTCACCCTAGAGGACCGCTCCGGGGTTGAGGATCCCGTCGGGGTCGATCGCATCCTTGATCCGCCGGGACAGCGCCATCACGTCGGGGCCGAGCTGGTCCGGCAGTGCGGCACGCTTGGTGCGTCCGACACCGTGCTCACCGGTGATGGTGCCGCCGAGCGCGATGGCGCAGCGCATGACCTCGGTGAACGCCTCCTGTGCCCGGCCGGCGGCCTCGGGGTCGGCGGGGTCATAGACGATGATCGGGTGGGTGTTCCCGTCGCCGGCGTGGGCCACGACCGGGATCTCGACGTCGTACTGCTCCGCGATGGCGGCGATCTGCTCCAGCAGGTCCGGCAGCAGCGGCACGGGCGCGCCGACGTCCTCGAGGAGCAGTGCGCCGCGCGCCTCGATCGCCGGGAACGCCAGGCGTCGAGCGGCCACGAACAGCTCGCCCTCGTCGGGGTCGTCGGTGACGAACACCTCGGTGGCGCCGGCCCGCTCGCAGGCCGCCTGCATCGCGTCCGTCTCGGCGCCACGGGCAGCGGCAGGGGCGTCCGACTGGGCGATCAGCAACGCACCCGCGGAGCGGTCCAGGCCCATCGGCTTGTGGTCCTCGACCGCGTTGATGGCGGCCGCGTCCATCAGCTCCATCATCGACGGCCTGACGGTGCCGCCCACGTCGACCACCGCGTGGGCCGCGTGCGCGACGGTCGGGAAGGTGGCGACCAGGGTGGAGCGGGCGCCGGCCTGCGGGATCAGCCGCAGGATCGCCCGCGTGATGATCCCGAGCGTGCCCTCGCTTCCGACGAAGAGCTTCAGCAACGACAGCCCGGCGACGTCCTTGATCCGCTTCCCGCCGAGGGTGACCAGGGTGCCGTCGGCGAGCACGACGTCGAGGCCGAGCACGTAGTCGGTGGTGACGCCGTACTTCACGCAGCACAGGCCCCCGGCGTTGGTGGCGATGTTGCCGCCGATCGAGCAGATCTCGTACGACGACGGGTCCGGCGGGTACCACAGGCCGTGCTCCGCGGCGGCCGCCTTCACGTCGGCGTTGAACGCCCCCGGCTCGACCACCGCAACGCGCGTGGCCTGGTCGATCTCGATCGACTTCATCCGTTCCAGGCTGAGCACGATGCCGCCGTCGACGGCCGAGGACCCGCCGGAGAGTCCACTCCCGGCACCGCGGGGAACGATCGGCACCCGGCGTTCGGCGGCCCAGCGAACCGTGGCCTGGACCTGCGCCGCGTCCGTAGCGCGCACGACCGCGATCGGCGTACCCGCTCGTGGGTCCCGGGCCCAGTCGTAGCGGTACCCCTCCATCGCGGCGGGCTCGGTGAGAACCACGCCGTCCGGCAGTGCGGCGAGCAGCTCGTCGAGGGGTGGGTGCGGGGAGCTCGGTGCGGGAGTGCCCATGCCCACAACCTACTCGTTTCGGACCCTCTGGCACGCTTGTCGCCATGAGCCTCCTCGACATCGCCATCCACCGTCTCGACGGCAGCCCCGCCACCGTCGGGGAGATCACCGGTGGCCGGCCGGCCCTCGTGGTCAACGTGGCCTCCCGCTGCGGCTTCACCTCGCAGTACGCCGCGATGGAGGAGCTCCACGAGACCTACACCGGACGTGGGTTCACCGTCGTGGGCGTTCCGTGCAACCAGTTCGGTGCCCAGGAGCCCGGCTCCGCGGACGAGATCGCCGCGTTCTGCTCGACAACGTTCGGCGTCACCTTCCCGATGACCGAGAAGATCGAGGTCAACGGCGACAGGCGGCACCCGTTGTACGACGAGCTGGTGCAGATGGCCGACGAGAAGGGTCGCGACGGCGACGTGGACTGGAACTTCGAGAAGTTCCTCGTCGATGGCGACGGCAAGGTCGTCGCTCGGTGGAGCACCAAGGTCCTTCCCGACGACCCGCAGGTCGTCGAGGCCATCGAGGGCCTGCTCTAACCCGGCGCGTAGGCAGACGCGATCGCGTCCACGATCCGCTCGGGCGCGTCCTCCTGGATGTAGTGCCCGGCGTCCTCCAGCCGGATCACCGTCGCCTGCGGGAACGTGTCGGCCCACCGGGCGATGACCTGGTCGCGACCGAAGGCCGGGTCCTTCATGCCCCAGACGAGGACGATCGGCTTGTCGGCGAGCGAGGTGGCCACCCGTCTCTCGAGCTGGGCCAACCACGGCTCGGCGCTGCGGATCTCTCGCGGGAAGACCGCGATGCCCTTGCGCGACTCCGGGGTCGGCACCACCGCCGCGTAGTGGTTGAACTCCTCGTCGGTGAGGTCCGCCTTGAGGGTGCGCTTCATCAGCTGATAGACGAAGAAGTTCTGGTTGGTGATCAGCGCCTGGATCGGCGGTGTGCTCATCATCAGGCTGAACCCGTTCATCATCAGGCCGTCCGCCGGCCAGAACCAGGTGTTGCCCATGACCAGGCCGGCAACGCGCTCGGGCATCCGGGAGGCGACGTCCATCCCGATCGGCCCGCCCCAGTCCTGCCCCATCACCACCATGTCCCGCAGGTCGAGATCCGCGACGAGCTCACCGACCACGACGGCATGCTCGGCGGGGGTGAAGCCGTAGCGCTCGGGGTGCACCGAGAGCCCGAAGCCTGGGTAGTCCGGCGCGATGCAGCGGAACCGGTCGCGCAGGGCGAGCACGATCTTGCGGTACAGGAAGCTCCAGTCCGGGTTGCCGTGCAGGAGGAGCAGTGGTGGTCCACTGCCCTCGTCGATGTAGTGGACCGGGCCGACCGAGCTGGCGAACCAGCGCGACTCGAACGGGAACAGCTCCGGCGATGGCGTGAAGTCGACGATTCCGTCGGGTCGCTCCATGGCACGCTCCCCTGCTTTCCGAGGTGATTCGACCCTAGCGCCGGCGCCGGTGCCCCCACCAGGTCCGGTCGCGCGCCCGTCGTACCCCACCCCCAGTT
>JBFIWG010000103.1:0-9787 GCA_041606495.1 Nocardioidaceae bacterium | reverse complement strand
GTCCTCACCCCACAACCGATCCGCTATGACATCGACGGGCAGCACGACGCGGCGGTTCATGGCGAGCAGGTGGAGGAGCACCCTCGGGCGCCCCCGACGCACGGCTATCGGCGAGGTGGGCCCACGGACCTCCAGCGGGCCGAGAACCATGAGGCGCACGGGATCAAAATACGCGCCGGCAGCACGTCGTGGCATGAGTTCTGCACCGGTCTAGGCGGGTTGCCTGAAGCTCTCGGTCGCGGTGTCCGCGGCAGATCTGGTCGCGATCGTGCCCGCGTAGGCCCCTGCCGTCAGCTTCAGCCGGGCGTCCTCGCTAAGCGCCATCCTGACTGCTGCCCGGTTCCAGGGCTGGATCTCGAAGTCCAGCGCCGTCAGGCCCGCCGCCTCGGCGTGGGTCCGCAGCGCCAACAGCAGCCGTGAGGCGAGCCCTCTGCGGGTCCACTCATGCACCACCTCGAGAGCGATCTCGGCTCGACCGTCGCCGGTTCTGACGTAGCGCCCGAGACCCGCCGCTCGACCCCGCACCTCGGCCACGAGCACCACGTGATGCAGGCCGTCGGCGTCCGCCAGCCGGGCCAGCATGCTGCGGGTCAGGCGCGGCATCGCGGTGTGGAACCGCTGCGCGCGTTGGTCGGGTGTGAGCCCGTCGAAGACGGCCTGGATCGTCGCGGTCTCGCCTTGCACGAGCGGCCTGATCCGCAACGACTCGACCGCTGCCAGCCGCGTCATGCGTCTCGCCGCCGTACCGTCCAGGCCGCCAGCGCGAGGCCGACCGCGGCGTAGGCGGTCAGGACCAGGAACCCGGCTCCGGGCCCGAGCGCGTGCGGTGACGGGTCGACCCGCATCAGTGACGCCGCTGCCTCGGAAGGGAGGTACCGGAACACCTGTTCCTGAACCGTGACGGGAAGCAGCAGCGCCGATGCCACAGGCAGGAAGGCCAGAGCCCCGATCAGCGCCAGGCCGGCCGCAACGGTGCTGCGGAGCAACCAGCCGAAGGCCTGGCCGATAAGGCCGAGAGCGACGATGTACCAGACCGCACCGGCCAGGGCGCGGAGCACGTCCGGCTCACCGAGGGAGGGCGCGAGACCCGGCCCGAGCATGCGTTGCGAGACCAGGAAGGTCACCACCACCATCGGCGCCACCGCGAAGACGCCGACCGCCAAGAGTGCGATCGCCTTCCCGGCCACGACGAGCTCGCGCCGCGGGACCGCGGTGAACGTGGTGCGGATCGAGCCGGTGGCGTACTCCCCGGTCACCATCAAAGTCGCCAGGACGGCCAGGAGCACGGCGCCGAAGGTGACGCCCCAGAGCGTCGCGCCCATGGCGACGTTGGCGGTGATTGACCCCGGGGCAGGTGCGGGTCTCGTAGCCGCGATGCCCCAGGACTGGCGGGCCCCGAAACCGACCACCAGCAGCACCGTTCCAGCGAACAGGTAGAAGGTTGACCGGAGGCTGCGCACCTTCACCAGCTCTGCGCGGGCCACCGAGCGCCAGAGCACTCCGGTGCCGGTCGCAGGACGCCGGTCGGCGACCTCGCTCCCGTCGATCATGGTCCGTCCTCCCGTGTCTTGTCTGAACCTGCGTTGCGCGCGGAGTGCTCGGCCGCGTCGCGCGTGAGCTCCATGAACGTGTCCTCCAGCGACTGGACGGCCGGGGTCAGCTCATGGAGCAGAACTTGGTTGGCCAGCGCGACGCCGGCGATCTCCCCCTCGACCATCCCGGTCACCACCAGCCGCCCGTCTCCGTGGTCGGTCACCGCGACGCCCGGTCGCTGCAGCAGCTCCCGTAGTACGTCGGGAGCAGGTGTGCGGACCTGGATTGACGCCGTCGACGTGCGCAGCAGCTCGCTCAGTCCGACATCGGCGATGAGCTGCCCCTTGCCCAGGATCACCAGGTGGTCCGCGGTCAAGGACATCTCGGCCATCAGGTGAGAGGAGACGAAGACGGTCCGGCCCTCTCCCGCGAGGTCGCGAAGCAGGCGACGGATCCAGCGGACACCGTCGGGGTCCAGGCCGTTGACCGGCTCGTCGAGCAGGAGGATCTCCGGGTCCCCGAGCAGGGCGGCCGCGATGCCGAGACGCTGACGCATACCGAGCGAGAAGGCCTTGACCCGGAGGCCGCCCTGTGACCCGAGACCGACCATCCCCAGCACGTCGTCCACCCGCCCGCGGCCGGCCCCGATCACAGCCGCCAGCGCTTGCAGGTGATGGGCCGCCGTCCGGTTGGGGTGCGCCGACTCCACGTCGAGCACCGCCCCGACCACCTGCGCAGGGAACGCGTGGGCGCGATAGGCCTTGCCGGCCACCAGGGCCCGACCGCTCGTCGGGTGGTCGAGCCCCAGGATCAATCGCATCGTGGTGGTCTTGCCGGCACCGTTCGGGCCGAGGAAGCCGGTGACAAGCCCGGGACGCACGGTGAAGCTCAGGTTGTCGACGGCGGTCCTGCCTCGATACCTCTTCGTGAGGTTCTCGACCTCGATCATGCTGCGCCTCGTTCTTGCTCGTGGTTCGAACCCGACACAGCGTCAGGCTGCGCGCAGGGCGGCGGTTCCGGCCGCGACCGTTGCCAACCGGTGGCCCATGTGCTCCGCCGACAGCAGCTCGACGTCGCCGGGCATCCGGCCGTCGCCAGCCACGTGGCTCGCGCCGTAGGGATTTCCTTGACGGTGCTGGATCTCGTCGGTGTAGCCGGGCGGCACGATGAAACCGCCCCAGTGGTAGAAGGTGTTGTTCAGCGCGAGGATGGTTGCTTCGACGCCGCCGTGGGCGGTGGAGGTCGCGGTGAACGACGCGTAGACCTTGTTCTGCAGCTCGCCCGCGAACCACAGGCCACCGGTGGTGTCGATGAACTGCTTGATCTGCGAGGCAGGTAGGCCGAACCGGGTCGGGCTGCCCAGGGCGACGCCGTCCGCCCATCGCAGGTCGTCGTGGGTTACCTCGGCGATGTGGCTGGTCTCGGCGCGATGTGCGGTCCAGTCGGCGTCCGCGGCGATCACGGCGTCCGGCGCGAGCTCGGCGACGCGGCGTACCCGCACCTCTGCTCCCGCCTTCTCGGCACCCGCCGCGACGGCCTCGGCGAGACGAAACACCCTGCCGGTCGACGAGTAGTAGACGACGAGGATCTTCGGGTCGATGCTGTTCATGCTTCTCCCTGCGTATCGAGTGGTCAGGGGCCTCTCCCCCGACGGGTCCGCACCGGCATGAGCGGGGCCTTCCGGTGGTGGTCAGGCAACCGTCACCCGACGTGGTGTCGGGCGTCTGTCAGGTGGCTGTCACGGACAACTCGTATGCCGGGCGTGTCTGGCATGCCTGCGGGTGACGTTCCTCGTCACGTTCACGATCTTTGTCAACCGCTTCGGCTAGACAGTCTCGGCGCTTGCGGCCTCGAAGCGGCGCCCGTAGGCCGCCACACCCGGCAGCAGCGCAAGACAGACCAGCACGCACACCGCGAGCTCGACGACGTACTCGCCAAGCCCGGCTCCGGTGGTGGCGATCTCGAAGATCGGTTGCAGGAAGTAGTACGTCGGGAAGATTCGGGCGATCCACTGAGGCAGGTCTGGGAACAGCGTGAAGATGACCGGGGCGAAGACGAGGATCCCACCACCTTTGACTGCGGTGAAGAGCGTGTTGCTGTCACGTGCCCAGCACCCGAGGATCAGGCCGACCTCCGCCATCATCACCGCACCGGCCAGCAGGAACACGGTCATCGCCAGCGGCTGGCCCGCGAAGGCGTCGTTGAGCGCCAGGGTCACCCACCCCATGACCAGGGCCAGGAGCACACCGAGCGCGGCCTTGCCGAAAAGCACCTCGGAGACCCTCAACGGTGTCACCAGCAGCGCATCCAGCGTGCGGTGCTCCCGTTCCTCGACGAGGGACGTCGCCGGGAGGAAGAGGCCCGCGATCATCACCGCGTACAGGACGATGAAGGGCAGCAGCCTGTTCTCGATCGGGACGAACTCCTGGTCGCCGACCCGGGTGATCACGACCTCCGTGGCAGGTGCCTGCCCGGCAGCCGCACGGAGCTGCTCCAGCGTGGTCACGGCCAGCACGACGCGTGTGGAGGCAAGGCTCTGGCCGGACACGAAGAAGCGCAGCTCAGGTGTGCCGCCGGTCGCGAGCTGGGCGTCCAGGTCGGCCGGCAGGACCAGCCCGGCGTCGTAGTCGTGCGACTCGACCGCGGCGAGCAAGGACTCCTCGTCGTCGAGCACGTCGACAGCAAGCCCCTCGAGCCCGAGCAGCTGCGTGGTCACAGTCGAGCTGCCCTCATCGACCACGGCGAGCCGCGGAGCGGGGTCGAACAGGTCACCGAACACGGCTGAGACCAGGAAGGTCAGGATGACGGGTAGTGCCAGCGCCCACAGGAAGAACGGTGACCGAGGTCCGAGTCGCAGGTCCTTCGCCGTCACTTGCAGGGCACGCTTCACGTTCACAACGTCGCAACCCTTCGTCCGAGCACGAACGTGCCGACCGCAAAGGCGACGACACCCCAGGCAGCGAGGCTGAGCAGCTCCGGCGCGACCGCACCCCACCCTGCGCTCTGGGTGGTCACCTCGACGACGACCTGGACGAAGCCGTACGTCGGGAGCGCCTGGACCCATCCGCTCGCGGTCCCGGGAAAGAGCGCCGAGAAGGCCGGGATCATCAGCGGGATCATCACCAGCAGGGACACGAACAGCACGGTCATGAAGTCACGCCCGAGCGCACCCGCGACCATCCCGAACCCCGTGACGAGCGCAGCACCGAGCAGCAACGCCACGAGGAGGATCGGGGCCCCTGTCGCAAACGCACCGATCAGCAGCATGACGAAGGCCGCCTCGGCGAAAGCGACACCCGTGCCGAGCAGGCCCTTGGCCGCGAGGAAGTCTCCCTTGGTAGCCGGGGTGACCAGGACGGCAGTGACCGTGCGCTGCTGAACCTCGGAAGCGACGAGCGTGGCGAGTGCGAACGTCTCCACGATCAGCACGAAGAAGCCGATCATCGGCCGTAGCTGCTCGCGCAGCGAGACCTGGTCGCCGACCCGGTCGACACCGAGCACGACTGCATCCACTTGCGGGTCGATGGGTGGCGGCTGGCCGCGCAGACCATAGGCGATCTCGGAGACCAGCGCCTGCAGGGTCGTCTGGATCTCCGGCGGCACGTCGGCGGTGACTAGCAGCGTCACCGCCGACGCGTCGGGAGTTCCCGCGGTCGCCAGGAAGTCCGGCGGGAACACCAGCCCGGCCACCAGATCGTCCTCACCCTCGACCAAGGCCGTCTCAAGCTCGTCCCGCGACGGGTACGGCGCCAGCTCCAGCCCGTCCTCAGACATGGCGCCAAGGGCCGGGCCGATGCCCGCCTGCACCACCCCGACACGGATCGTCTCGTTCACAGCGGCCGGCAGCAGCCAGAAGAGCAGCGGGTAGAAGATGACCGACGCCACCGTCATGAGCAGGAAGAACCGGTCGGCGCGGTACTCCTGCACGTCCTTGCGCAGGATCGCCGCGACCGCCGTACCCCTCATGTGTCGAGGCCCCGCCCGGCGAAATGGACGAACACGTCCTCGAGCGAGGCTTCTTCGCTGTGCACGGTGAGCACGTCGCCGCCGGTGAGCAGCCCGTCAAGCCGCTGCTCGGCTCCGTCGCTGCCGAGCGGAACCACCTGCTCCTCGACGCGGCCGTCCGGGTGGCGTGAGCGGACCCGGATCGACCGCCGGCCATACCTGAGCTTGAGCTCTTCGGGCGTCTCCAACGTGAGGATGCGGCCGTCGTTGATGAAGGCCACCCGGTCCGAAAGGGTGTCCGCCTCCATCATGTCGTGCGTGGTGAGGAGCACCGCGGCTCCGCGAGTCGCCGCCTCGCTGCGGATCAGCTCGCGGATCATCCGCGCCGAGACGGGATCGAGGCCGTCCGTCGGCTCGTCCAGGAAGAGCACGTCGGGCTGGTTCACCAGTGTGCGCGCCATCATCAGCCGCTGTCGCATGCCCTTGGAGTACTCGCGGACGTGATCCTTCGCGCGGTCGGCCAGGCCGACCCGTTCGAGCATCGGAGCCGGGTCGTAGTTGCGGATCCCGAAGAGCCGCGCAAAGAAGCGGAGGTTGTCGGTGGCACTCATCGACAGATAGAGGTTCTTCTCCTCGAAGCACACGCCGATGCGCCGCTGGATCTCGGTCCGCTGACGTGGCATCTCCATGCCCAGGATCTCGATACGCCCCCGCTTCGGCCGCAGCTGGCCCGTCAGCATCTTGATGGTGGTGGACTTGCCGGCGCCGTTCGGTCCGAGCAGACCCACGATCTCCCCCGGCGCCACCGAGAAGCCGACGCCCTCGACTGCCATGGCGTCGCCGTACGCGAAGGTCAGATCCTCAGTCAGGACAGCCGGCTCGGTGTTCATCGCTCCTCCGGGCGACCCACGGGTCGGGTCTCACCTTCAGCCTCGGACGCCACACAGGCCCTCGGTCAGGGGCGAACGGCCCGCCCACATCCGCTAAGAGTCCCGGCCACGGCGGGCTTGGGGCGTCGACCAGCGACCGCCCGCTTCGAGGGTCAGGCGTCGACGGAGGCCTGACGGGGCACCGGGAGTGCGCTGAGCCGGGAGCGTGCGATGTTCTCCACGAGCACCGGCACGAAGTCCCGGATCGGACGGCCCTCGAACTGGGCGTGCACCTGGTCGACGAGGTCGTCAACGGTCTGCTTCGGAAGGTGGGGGAACCGACGAAGGAGCCGCTCCGCAACCTCGGCAACAGCCTTGGCCTCCTCGGTTGTGTCCATACATCCAGTGAAACAGCGCACTTGTCCGTCGGCCATAGCTACTCCTAGCGGGCGGAGTCCTTCGATCGAGCCGCCCGCCATGGCCCCGTTTCGCCAGATGTGTCGACAGACCGGACAATCCCCGTCGGAGCCGCGCTTCATCCCCCGTAGGCCTTCGCTTAGGGTTCGAATGGCAAGGAAGACGGCTCGGGGGAGACATGACGGCAAAACCCAACCTGCTCGTGGACACGACGGGCGCCACCTCCGCGACCCCTCGGTCGACGTCGGACCGACCCGGCTCGGGAAGGATCCCTGGCCTGCTCCCGGCCGTGTCCTGGCTAGTTGTCGCCGTCGCCGCAGTGGCCGTCTCGGTCGCTGCCGGAAGCGCAGGCAGCCACGCGCTCGCCTACCTCGTCACCTGGCTCCTGTCGACGACGTTGCCCGGCGTCCTGGTCTGGCGGGCCCTCGCACGCCCGAGCAGCGTCGTCGAGGAGGTGGGCTTCGGCAACGTCCTCGGCATCGCCCTGCTGCTCGTGGCCTGGGTGCCGGCAGTGACGCTGGGCCACGCCGCCCTTGCCTGGGCGGGTCCTGTCGCCGTCGTCACGGCCTTTCTGACCGTCCCGCGGCTCCGGGTGCACTGGCGGCCACAACGGGTTGAGCCGGACCGGACCCCCGGGAGCTGGCACGCCGCAATGTCGGTGGTCGCCGTTCTCGGACTCGGCGCGCTCCTCGTGAAAACCCTGCGTTCGCTCCCCCTCCCTGGCACGGCCGACACCCGGGTCCATCCGGACATGTTCTTCCAGCTGTCGCTGATCAACCAGCTGCAGCAGACCCTGGCGCCCGAGCAGCCGCAGGCCGCCGGCATGTCGATGCACTACCACTGGTTCTCCAACGCCTACGTCGCTGTCACCTCTGCGATGAGTGGCGTCCCGTCCTCGACGGCGCTGATGCACCTGTGGCTGGTCGGCATGACTCTCACGCTGCTCCTTGCCGTCGCCGCCGTCACCCGTCGCCTGCTCGACGTCCCCGCGGAGCTCGGCTCGGCGGCGGTGCGGCGTTGGTGGCTGGGACCGGTTGCCGGTCTTCTCGCCGTCGTCGTTCCCGTCGTGCTGGTGCTCGGCGAACCCCGCTTGCGCAACCTGGGCAGCGGCTTCCAGACCGTCAGCACTTCCGGCACCTTGGCCCTGGTCGTCGTGCTCGCGATCAGCGGCCCGGTGATCGACCTGGTCCGCGGGGCCCGGGGTCGCGGCACCTGGCTCCTGGCGGTTGCGCTTCTGGCCCTCAGCGCGGGCACCAAACCCAGCATCCCGCCAGTCGTGATCGCAGCACTCCTCCTCGTCGGTGCCCGGCACTGGCTGCTGACCCGGGCCTTCCCGCGCGCGGCCGCAGGGCTGGCCGTCGTCACGGCTGGGTTCATGGCACTTGCAGCGGTGTTCGTGATGGGCGGGGACGGCGCTGAGGTCGCCCTGTTCGAGACCCTGGGGCTCGACACCCAGATGCAGGTCGCGGAGACCGACAGCACCGTCGGCATCCTCGAGACCGTCGTAGCGCTGCTGCTGCTCTACACGCTGACCGAGCTGCCCAGGCTCCTGGGCCTGCTGGGGATCGGGGCGCGCAAGACTCGCCGGGACCCGGCGATGTGGTGGTGCGCCGGTGTCGTCTTCGCGGGCCTGTGCGCATCGTGGATCGTGTCCCACCCCGGCTACAGCCAGCAGTACTTCTGGCGGATCGTGATCTCCCTGGGCGTGGTCACGACCTTGGTCACCGCCGTGCGCGTCGTGCCCGACGGCGCCAAGCCGCTGCGGGCGGTCCTGCTGGCGGCGGCGCCGGGAATCCTCGTCGGCCTCTGGGCCCTCTCCCTGCCCGCGGCCGACACCGAGTCCCCTGACCTGGGCGCGTTCACACGGCTGATCCCCTACGCCGTTGCCGGGGTCGTCCTGGCGGTGACGCTCGCAACGCTGCGTCTGCCGGCCGTTCGGCGGCTGGTTCCCGGCCTGCCGGCGCTGACCCTCGTCGTGGTCTTCACGTTCGCCGCCGGTACGCCGGTTGCCATCGCCGACCTGCGGGAGCCGGTCACCCTGGCCGTCCAAGGTCAGCCGCCGGCGTACAGCGAGCGCGAAGCACCGCGCCTGCTGACCCGTCAGGAGCAGCAAGGCGCCTTGTGGCTGAGGAGGCACGCCGGCCCGGATGACCGGGTCGTGACGAACGTGTTCTGCGTGCCGACCGTCTACTACCCAGGCTGTGAGAGCACCGCCTTCTGGGTGGCCGGGATAAGCGGTCGGTCCGTGGTGCTCGGCGGCTGGGCCTACATGGAGCAGACCCGTGCGAACTACGTAGAGAACAGCGGCGGCGCGGGCTACAAGAACCAGCCGCCGCCGTTCCCCGAGCGGGCCCAGCTCAGCCTGGACCTCGTGCGCAACCCGAGCGCGGAGGTGGTCCGCAGGTTGCGCGACGAGTACGACGCCCGATGGGTGCTCGCCGACCGCCGTTCGACGGCGGTGTCCCCGAACCTCGCCGACTACGCGGACCTGCGCTATCGCAACCGCGACGTGTCGGTCTACGAACTGCGATGAGAGAGCCCACTGACCGTGACGTGGTGAGCGAGCTGCGGCGCTGGCAGGAATCCGGGGCGCTGTGGCGCGTGGTGTCACGGTCGCGGTCAGGAGCGACGATCGCACTCTGCACCTGCGACGGCGGCGAGGAGGTCTCCCGGATCACTTCGAGCGACCCGCGGCTCATCGAGTTCCTGGGAGACCGCCTCTCCAGCGAGGACTGACCGACTACGAGGACGAGGGCCCTTCCACACCGAACGCCTGCGCAATGTCCTCGAGCATGCGGGACCCGCCCTGGATGCTGACCGCGGTCATCCAGGTGGTGTCGGAGACCTCGGTGACCTTCGGTGTCAGCGGCTTCCACAGCGGGTTGGTCTCGAACGCCTGCTTGGTCTGCGCGGCAAGCCCAGCCTCGTCGTCGTACGTGGCGACGAAGATCTTGTCGGCGTCGGCGAGCTTGATGTTCTCCTCGGAGATCTCGAGGGCGAAGCCGGTGGTGTCCTGAGCCTCG
>JBFIWG010000102.1:0-9845 GCA_041606495.1 Nocardioidaceae bacterium | reverse complement strand
ATTCTCGTCAGGTTCTTCGCGGGCAAGGCCGTGGGCGTGACCACCAACGTCCCAGGCCCCCGGGACCACCGCTATCTCGCGGGGACGCGGATCAACGGGCTACTTGGCTGGGTCCCGGGTTCGGGGAGCCAGACCCTTGGCACCTGCATCTTCACCTACGCCGGCACGGTGCGCGTGGGCTTCAAGACCGACGCGGGCACGATCCCTGACCCGGAGCGCATCCTGGCCGACTTTCACGACGAGCTGGATGCGCTGATGGGGCTGGTCGAGGACCAGAGCGGCAGCACCGCGGCCAGCGCCTGATCCCGGACCCTCGGTCACGCGAACGCGTCAGAGGCAGAGGCCCTCGTCCGTCACGTCACCCCGGGCGCAGAAGGACGTCGCCTCGACGCTCTTCAGCGAGAACTCCGACGAGCCGTTCTGCGCCCCGAAGACGTGCAGGCGAAGTGCCCACACGGAGTCGTCTCCCAGGCCCACGACGTCGTAGCTGACCTCACCGAGGTCTCCCGTGGTCGGGGCGACCGACATCACGATCGACGACGGCGGGTCCTTCGAGGCCATGGCATCCACGACGATGCGACCGAGCTCGGTCATGTCGGCAGCGGAAGGACGGCTGCCCAGACGTGCGATGACCTGAGAGGTCAGGTCGTCCGTGTCGGCCTGCGGTGCCAGGAAACGTGAGTTGGCCCAACCGGTGATCCCGTCGATGGTGACCTCGATCCAGGGCGACTCCTGAGCCAGCCAGCCGCGGCCGGTCACCACCGCTCCGCCGCCGGTCGGCTCCAGCGTCGTGAGCACAGGGAAGTCCGTCGACGGTCCCTCGCGCAGGTTGAGCACGTCGTCGTGCGCGACTCCCACCACGGCCATCACGGTGCCTTCAGGGTGGAAGATCTCCATGGACTGGCCAGGTGTCGGGATGTCTCTTGGTGCGGAGGGTGAGGGGCTCGCGGGCGACGGGCTCGCGGTCGTCGTCGGGGAGGTGGCCGTGCCGTTCGTCGTCTCCTGGCCGCAGGCCGTCGTCGCGGCAAGCGCAACGGCGACGAGTACGACGGCCGCCGACCTCGGCGCGGACCACCTACGGCGGATCGTGGCTGTAGCCGTCTCGCTTGGTGACCTCATGACGTCCCCTCCCGCGGGCCGATGATCGACAGATCCTTCACCTATGACACGCCGGGGACAGTGATGCGGTTTACCTTGCGCAACAACAGCGCACGTGAGCCAAAGGTGTGACGCTGAGCTCGCCACGGACGCAACAACAGCGCAGATGAACCGATAGCGCGCACATCGGCCGGACATTTGCGGCGGTGACTACGCGGCCGCGGCCATCTGGACCTGCCCAGACGGTGGACATGGTCCATTGCCCGGTCGGCGCGCGGATGCTTTCAATGGAGAACGGTCCGCCTTCTACCTGCGGGGGAGCCCGATGAGTCGACGTACCGCCGGATCCAGTCTGATCGTGGCCGCATCGGCGCTGATCCTTCCGCTCCTGGCGCCGCTGCCGGTCGCGGGCGGCGCACCCGCCGAGCAAGTCTCCCGAACAGCCGCCTCGACCGCGGCGACCACGGCGACCGCAGCGACCAAGGCGATCACGGTCAGTGCCGCGGCCGATGCTCACGTGATGCGGAACCGGCCGCAGCGCAACTTCGGGAAGGCGACACGTCTCAGGGTGGACGGGTCGCCGAAGGCCAACACCTATCTGAAGTTCGAGGTCGGGGGCCTCTCGGCGACACCCGAGAAGGTGACGTTGAAGCTGTACAGCAGAGCCAACAGCGCCGGCGCCGTGAGACTGCACGCGGTCCGCAAGACGGGCTGGGCCGAGCGACGCCTGACCTGGCGCAACGCTCCCGAGGTCGGGACCCAGCTCGACGCAGCCCGTCGGATCGCCGAAGGACGTTGGGTCTCCTTCGACGTCTCCAAGAGAGTGTCCGGAAACGGGAAGGTGGCCTTCGCAGTCACCACGAACGGCACCGGCGGGGCAGCCTTCGTCAGTCGTGAGGGAGCCAGGAAGCCGAGGCTCGTGATCGAAGCAGCCGCGGCCAAGCCGGTGGTGGTGGCAGCGGCCGGCGACGTCGCCTGCGCACCGGAGGACGAGCAGTTCAACGACGGCGAGGGCGGTCCCAACCGGTGCCACATGAAGGCCACGTCCCAGCTGATCCTGGACCTCGCCCCCAAAGAGGTGTTCGCGCTCGGAGACCTGCAGTACAACGACGGGTCGCTCGCGAGGTTCAACGCCAGCTACGACCTGTCCTGGGGCAAATTCAAGTCCAAGACCCGGCCGGTCGTGGGGAACCACGAGTACGGCACGGCAGGAGCGGCCGGCTACTTCAAGTACTTCGGCGACGCCGCGACACCACGGCAGAAGGGCTGTCGCAGCGACTGTCAGGGCTACTACAGCTTCGACGTGGGCGCCTGGCACGCCGTCGTGCTCAACACCGAGTGCGAGGAGCTCAACAACGGGGACGGTTGTGCGAAGGGCTCACCCCAGCAGCGGTGGCTGGCCAACGACCTGGCCCGAAGCTCGAACGCATGCACCGTCGCCCTGCTGCACAAGCCACGCTGGAGCTCCAACAGCCTCGTCGAGCCAGGACTCGCGCCACTGGTCAAGACGTTGTACGACGCGAACGTTGACCTGATGCTGGCCGGGCACTCGCACAGCTACGAGCGGTTCGCGCCGCAGGACGACCAGGGCAACCTCGACCGTAAACGCGGGATCCGACAGATCGTGGTCGGCACCGGTGGTGCGTTCTTCACCGGGTTCGCGGAGACCCAGCCCAACAGCGTTGTCCGCAAGGCCAACATCTTCGGGGTGCTCAAGCTGACGCTGCGCAGCGACCGCTACGCGTGGAAGTTCCTGGCCGACCCGGAAACGCCGTTCAGCGACACCGGCCGGGGCACCTGCCACTGAGTTGACGATCAGCGACCGAGCTTCCGCACGCCATCGACCAGCCGGTCCACGTCGTCGCGGCTGCTGTACGGCGCAAGGCCGGCGCGGACCGCGCCCGCGTCCCCGAGCCCGATCCAGCGCGACGCCTCGAGTGCATAGAAGTTGCTGGCCGGCGCGTTGACGTCGAGCCGTGCCAGGTGTTCATAGACCTCGCGGCCCGTGTGCCCAGCCACCGAGAACAACGCCGTCGGCGTCCGCAGCTTCGGCGAGCCGTGCAAGGTGACGCCGGTGATCCCGGACAGGCCGTCCAGCAGCTGCCCGAAGAGCTCGGCCTCGTGGACCTCAACCGCACGCATCGACTCCGCCACCCGAGTACGACGGTCCGGCGCCGTCGAGGCGAGCGAGGCGATGAAGTCGACCGCGGCGGTCGTGCCGGCCAGCAGCTCATAGGGCAGGGTGCCGAGCTCGAACCGCTCCGGCACGTCCTCGCTCGAGGGCAGGAGCTTGTCCGGCGTCAGCAGCTCGAGCAGTTCCGGGTCGGCTACGACCAGGCCGTGGTGCGGGCCGAGGAACTTGTAGGGCGAGCAGGCGTAGAAGTCCGCACCCAGGTCTTCGACCGCGACAGGGGAGTGTGGCGTGAGGTGGACGCCGTCGACGTACACCATTGCCCCGACCCGGTGCGCCGCGTCCGCGATCCCGGCGACGTCCGGCTTGGTGCCCAGCAGGTTCGACGCGGCGGTCACGGCCACCAGCCTGGTGCGCGAAGACAGCTGCTCGGCCACGGCGTCCACGTGGAGCTCGGCGGTCTCCGGGTCGAAGTCCGCCCAGCGGACCGTGGCGCCCACGGCCTCCGCGGCGAGCACCCACGGCCGGATGTTGGAGTCGTGGTCCAACCGGCTCACCACGACCTCGTCACCGGGAGACCACCGCTTGGCCAGAGCGCGCGAGATGTCGAAGGTCGCTTGTGTCATCGAGCGTGCGAACACGACCCCTTCGGCCATACAGCCAAGGAGATCCGCCACCGCGGACCTTGCCGCGGTCACCACGTCATCGGCCCGGCGTTCGGTCGAGGTGACCACGCCGCGGTTGGAGAGGCCGGCGGTGAGGGTCCGAGCGACTGCGTCCGCGACGGGCGACGGGACCTGGCTGCCACCGGGGCCGTCGAAGTACGCAACTCCTCGTCCGAGGGCAGGGAACTGCTGTCGCAAGGCGGTGACGTCGAGGTCCATGTCCCCATCCTGGGCCATAGCGGGCGCCGGAACCCGATGTGCTCTAACGTGTGACTCGTGGACGTACTCGCGAGAAACAACGTCGAAGTGCGGGGAAAATCGGACGGCCCGCCGATGGTTTTCGCCCACGGCTTCGGCTGTGACAAGGCGATGTGGCGTTTCGTCGCGCCCGAGTTCGAGTCCTCTCACAAGGTCGTGCTGTTCGACCACGTGGGGTCGGGCGGCTCGGACCTCAATGCCTACGACCCGGTGAAGTACCGGACCCTCGACGGGTACGCCGACGACATCATCGACGTGATCACAACGTTGGAGCTGCCACCCGTGGTCTTCGTCGGTCACTCTGTGAGCGCCATGATCGGCGTGCTGGCCGCGCTGAAGCGCCCGGACCTGTTCGACCGGATGGTGATGGTGGGTCCCAGCCCCCGCTACGTCGACGACGACGACTACCGCGGAGGCTTCTCCGAGGACGAGATCCACGAGCTCCTCGACACCATGGACGCCAACTACCTCGGGTGGTCCGCCGCGACCGCGCCGGTGATCATGGGCGTCCCGGAGCAGCCGGAGCTCGGCGAGGAGCTCACCCGAAGCTTCTGTGCCTCAGACCCCGACATCGCCCGGCAGTTTGCTCGAGCGACGTTCCTCTCCGACAACCGGGCCGACCTCGACCAGCTGAGGACCCCGTCCCTGGTCGTCCAGTGCAAGCAGGACGTGATCGCGCCAATGAGCGTTGGCGAGTTCGTGCGTGACCACCTGGAGAACAGCGAGATGGTCGTGCTCGACGCCACGGGTCACTGCCCGAACCTCAGCGCGCCGGACCAGCTCATCGCTGCGATGAAGGACTATCTGGCCGCGGCGTGAACGATGTCATGTCGGGGGACGACCCGGCTGAGGCCTACAAAGCGTCCCCCGTGGCCCAGCTCAGCTTGCGGCCCGACGGTGTCGTGGTGGCTGCCAACGATGCGCTCCTGGAGTGGGTCGGCAAGTCTCGCGCGGAGGTCGTCGGAACCGCGCACATCACCGACCTGCTCACAGCCGGAGGTCGGATCTACTGGGAGACGCATCTCTCCCCGCTGCTCCATGCCGAGAAGCGCGTCAACGAGATCGCCATCGACCTGCGGGGGCCCGACGGTCGCCTCCCGGCGCTGCTGAGTGCGGTTGCGCGCCTTGACGAGCGAGGACAGACGGACCTGTTCCGGGTCGCCCTGAGCAGCGCCCGCGAGCGACGCCGCTACGAGACCGAGCTGCTCCGGGCGCGCGTGAAGGCCGAGCGTGCGGCAAACCGGCTCAACGTCCTCCAGACTGCAACGGCGTCGCTGTCCGAAGCGGTCGGCATAGACGGCGTCGTTGCTGCCCTGCTCAGCGCCATCGTCGGTCCGGTCGGAGCGTCGTCGGGGACGGTGTGGCTCAGCGACCCCGATGAGGGGCTCGTCGCGCACGAGAGCTCAGGTGAGCGCCTGGGGGAGGTGGCGGTCCCGGTTCCCGGACCGCTTTTGCGCACCAGCGAGGCGATCCAGGTCGGTGGCCGGTTCGTTGTCCCGCTGCACGGTCAGTCCGAGCTGCAAGGGCTGCTGTCACTGGCACCGCCCCGGACCTCGCCGACGGGCGGCCCTGCCGAGCCGATGGAGGTCGAGACGCTGACAGCGATCGGGCAGCAGGCCGGCCTGGCTCTCGAGCGGGCACGCCTGTTCGAGCGCAGCGCGCGGGTGGCGAACAGCCTCCAGCAGTCCTTGCTCGGCGGTGTCACCCCGAACGACCCCCGGTTCCTGTCGGCGCCGGTCTACCTCCCCGGTGTCGAGGGCCTCGTGGTCGGCGGCGACTGGTACGACCTGTTCTTCGCAGAGGACGACCTGCTCTCGATCGTCGTCGGTGACGTGGTCGGGCGCGGCCTGGCGGCCGCGAGCGCGATGGGGCAGCTGCGCAGTGCAGTCCGCGCGGTGGCAGGACCGAAGGTCGGACCAGGCAGGTTGTTCGGACGGCTCGACCGCTTCGTCGACCAGGTGGACGCGGCCAGCTTCGCGACCCTCGTCTACGCCGAGCTCGATCTACGGACCGGGCTGCTGACCTACGCGTGCGCAGGCCACCCACCCCCGTTGCTCGTGCCTGCGTCCGGGTCCCCGCGCCTGCTGTGGGGCGGTAGGTCGACTCCGCTGGGGGCTTTCGTCGAAGCCCTCGACCGTGAGGAGGAGCAGATCCAGCTCCAGCCGGGTGACCGCCTCCTGCTCTACACCGACGGGCTCGTCGAGCGTCGCGACCGCGATCTGGACACCGGTCTCGACCTGCTTCGCGAAGCGGCTTCCTCAGCCCAGGAGTACTCGGTCGACCTCGCGGTGCGCCTGGTGACCGGCAGCATGCTCCGGGACGAGACCCACCCAGATGACGTGTGCGCGCTGATGGTCAGCTGGGAGGGGCCCAGTCCCGGGCAGTGAGTACGTCGCGGCTCAGGGCCGGATGTTCTGGTTGACCCGGAACAGGTTGCCGGGGTCGTACTCCCGTTTGATGCTGACCAGCCGGTCGTAGTTGCCCTTGTAGTTCGTCCGGATCCGGTCCTGGTCGTCGTCGGCCATGAAGTTGATGTAGCCACCCTCCTGCGCGTGCGGGGCCGTCGCGTCGTAGTAGTCACGGACCCAGGCGATGCTCTCCTCGTTCTTGGAGGGGTCCGGCCACATGCCCGCGATGACTGTCGCGAACGATGCGTCGCGGTAGGCGAACGCGGTGGCGCCCTCAGCGACCCGGTGGCAGGCGCCGTTGATCGGGTAGATGTGCATCGTCGAGTTCACGACCGGAACCTTCGGGCCGTGCTGGAGGTGCGCCTCGATGGTGTCGTCGTTGAGCTCGCGGTTGAAGCTGGCCTTCCAGTAGTGCTGCAGGCCGGGTGGGACCAGAGCGTCGAAGGCACTGTTCAGGGCCGGGTACGGCATCGGGCCTACGTGTTCGGCCATGATGGGCGCGAAGTCGCGGAAGGGCTCGAGCGCCCTCGGACCGTCCTCGAGGTCGCCGGCCCAGCACGTCACCAGAGCGATGAACGGCTCACCGTGGCGGTTCTCGGGGATGAACGGCAGCGGTGGCGCGATCTGGAACGCCGGGAAGGCCCCCATCTCCTCGGGTGCGTCCTCGATGTACTCCCGGTAGAAGCGGAGTACGTCGCGAGCGTGCTCGAGCTCGAAGAACATCGGCCCGCCGTAGATGTCCTTGACCGGGTGGAGCATGAACTCGAACGACGTGACCACCCCGAAGTTGCCGCTGCCGCCGCGGATGGCCCAGAAGAGGTCGTCGTTCTCCTTCTCGCTGGCCACGTGGAACTCACCGTCGGCGGTGACCACGTCGGCGGAGATGAGGTTGTCGCAGGACAGTCCGAGACCGCGGGACAGGTAGCCGATCCCGCCGCCGAGGGTCAGCCCGCCGACACCTGTGGTGGAGATGATCCCGCCCGTGGTCGCGAGGCCGAACGGGTACGTCGCGGCGTTGAAGTCGCCCCACGTGGCGCCGCCCTCGGCTCGGGCGGTGCGCGTCAACGGGTTGACCCGGACGCTGCGTCGATGGGACAGGTCGATGACCAGACCGTCGTCGCAAGTGCCGAAACCGGGGACGCTGTGGGAGCCGCCCCGGGTAGCGACAGGCAGGTCGTTGTCGCGGGCGAAGTTCACCGCGGCCATCACGTCGCCGGTGTTCGCCGGCTGCACGATCACCCGCGGGCGTTTGTCGATCATCGCGTTGTAGACGCGACGCGCGTCGTCGTACCCCTCGTCCTCGGGGGTGATGACTGGCCCGCGGACACTCTCGCGCAGGGACTCGATCGTGCTGCTCATGCTTGTGCTCCTTCTGCTCGGTTGCTTGGCCCACGGCTCAGGGCGGGGTGCGAGACAAACGCGGCTGACCGCGGCAAGGAGACGTTCTTTGCTTTCGAACGTAGGCCTTTCTGGCCAGGTCATGTAGGCCCGAAAGGGCTATCTTCGGCGGTTGTCCGCGCCACGCCGACATGGAAGTGTTCGTGGCGACGGCACTCACCCTCCGGAGGCTCAGATGACGACCCGCGACACCCCCTGGCCCGAGGGAACGCCTTGCTGGCTGGACCTTGCCGTTGACGACTTCGCACAGGGACAGGCGTTCTACTCCGGTTTGTTCGGTTGGGAGATCCCCGAGGGTGCCGAGGAGTTCGGCGGGTACTCCACCTGCACCAAGGACGGCCGCGCGGTGGCGGGTCTGGCCCCGAAGATGGAGCCCGATCAACCGAGTGTGTGGACCACCTACCTCGCCGTGGACGACGTCGACGCAGCGGTCGAGAAGGTCCGGTCGAACGGCGGCCAGGTGATCGCCGAGCCATTGACGGTGGCGGAGTTCGGGCGAATGGCGCTCGTGATGGACCCCGCCGGAGCGGTCGCCGGGTTCTGGCAGTCCGGCACGAACACTGGCGTTCAGGTCTACGACGAGCCAGGGTCGCTGGTGTGGACCGAGAACCTCTCCCGCGGCTGGAAGCAGAACCGGGAGTTCTTCCGCGCGGTCTTCGGCTGGGACTACGAGGACATGTCCGGCGGCGAGTTCGAGTACGCCACCTTCAAGGTCGGCGACCAGACCGCCGGCGGCATTGGACAGATGGGTCAGGACTGGTCGGCAGAGGTTCCGCCGCACTGGAACAACTACTTCAAGGTGGCCGACGTCGACAAGGCTGTCGACGAGGTGAAGCGGCTTGGCGGCCAGGTGGAGCGCGAGCCGTGGGACACACCGTTCGGCCGGATGGCCTCGGTCGCCGACAACCAGGGTGCGCACTTCATGCTCATGGGTGAGGTGGGTCAGGAAGAGGGGGACGACTCATGACCGCATCGATCGACAGCGTGAGCTCACCGCCGCGGATCGCCGGGGAGGACGAGGCCATCTCCATGGAGGAGCTGGCGCTCGCGGCGCGGAACCACGCGATGCCGCTGGAGGCGATGAGGTACGACGTCACGCCGCCTGGTCTGCACTACGTGCTGGTGCACTACGACATCCCGATGCTCGACGCGACGGACTGGCGACTGGCCATCCGCGGCCGTGTCGAGAACCCGATCTCGTTGGACCTGGACACGCTGAAGGCGATGCCACGGCACACGCAGCGGGTGACCCTGGAGTGCGCCGGGAACGGTCGGGCCCACCTCAGCCCACGTCCGGTCAGCCAGCCGTGGTTGACGGGAGCGGTCGGGACGGCCGACTGGACCGGCGTACCCCTGGTCGACCTCCTCGAGGACGCGGGCCTCTCCGCGGACGCGGTGGACGTCGTCTTCACCGGAGCAGACCATGGGGTGGAGCGCGGGATCGAGCAGGACTACAAACGCGGGCTCAGCGTCGCCGACGCGACCGGTGGAGACGTCCTGGTCGCCTACGAGATGAACGGGCAGCCGCTGCCGCCGCAGCACGGCTTCCCGGTGCGGCTCGTCGTGCCCGGCTGGTACGGCATGGCGCACGTGAAGTGGCTGTGCGACATCGAGGTGATCGACAAGCAGTTCGACGGCTTCCAGAACGCCGAGGCCTACCGCTGGCGGGAGTCGCCGGACGACCCCGGCAAGCCGGTGACCCGGATCGAGCCTCGTGCGCTGCTGGTGCCACCGGGCTTCCCCGACTTCATGAGCCGCACACGTGTGCTTCGCCCCGGGCCCCAGCAGCTGCAGGGCCGGGCGTGGTCGGGGTGGGGCCGGGTGACCAAGGTCGAGGTGTCTACCGACAACGGGCGGACCTGGGACGCCGCCGACCTCGAGCCGGCT
>JBFIWG010000101.1:0-10027 GCA_041606495.1 Nocardioidaceae bacterium | reverse complement strand
GCGGCCGGAGCTGGCCGGGCGGTGGCCGGGACGGGTCACGGTGGCCGGCGTGGTGCCGGCGGGCGGCGGGTGGCCGGGCGGTGGCCGGGACGGGTCACGGTGACCTGTTGTGGTCGTGTTCTGGCGCGTGAGGCGACCACATCGGGTCAGGCTGACCGATGGTGGTCGGTGAGCCAGACGCGCTCGCTGGGTCGGGCATTGGGCGGGCCCGCCTCAGCAACCGCGATTTGGGCGCTTCGCGGGCGCCCGTTCACAATGGTGCGATGACCACCGCTGCGCCCGTCGTACCCCAGGAGCTCGTTCTGGGGTCCTTGCGCGTGGCCACGCCGGTAGTGCTCGCGCCGATGGCCGGGATCACCAACGCGGCGTACCGCCGGCTCTGCCGCGAGCAGGGCGCCGGGCTCTACGTGTGCGAGATGATCACCTCCCGCGGCATCGTCGAGCGCGACGAGACGACCATGTCGATGCTGGTCTTCGACGAGCTCGAGGACGTGCGCTCGGTGCAGCTCTACGGCACCGACCCGGTGTACGTCGGCAAGGCGGCCGAGATCCTGTGCTCGGAGTACGGCGTCGCGCACATCGACCTCAACTTCGGCTGCCCGGTCCCGAAGGTGACCCGCAAGGGTGGCGGCGGTGCCCTGCCCTGGAAGCGGCGTCTGCTCGGCGACATCCTCACCTCCGCGGTCAAGGCCGCCGAGCCGTACGACGTCCCGGTGACCATGAAGACACGCAAGGGCATCGACGACGACCACCTGACCTATCTCGACGCCGGCCGGATCGCGCAGGAGTCCGGTGCGGCCGCGATCGCACTGCACGGACGGACGGTCAGCCAGGCCTACTCGGGGACTGCCGACTGGGAGGCCATCGGCAACCTCGTGCAGCACGTCGACATCCCCGTGCTTGGCAACGGCGACATCTGGGAGGCCGCGGACGCGATCCGGATGGTCGAGCAGACCGGCGCCGCCGGTGTGGTCGTCGGGCGCGGCTGCCTGGGTCGACCCTGGCTGTTCCGCGACCTGGCCGCCGCTTTTGCCGGCGAGGAGGTCGCGACGCTGCCCACCCTGGGCGAGGTGGCCGCGATGATGCGCCGGCACGCCGAGCTGCTGTGCATGTACATGGGGGAGGAGCGGGGCTGCAAGGAGTTCCGCAAGCACATCTCGTGGTATCTCAAGGGGTTCGCGGCCGGAGGTGAGCTGCGCCGGTCGCTGGGCCTGGTGACCTCGCTGGCCGTGCTCGACGAGCTGCTGGCCCAGCTCGATCCGGACGAGCCGTTCCCGTCCCAGGAGCTCGGCACCCCGCGCGGGCGCCAGGGCAGTCCGCGGCGCGTCGTGCTCCCCGAGGGTTGGCTCGACGACATGGACGGGGTTGACTGCGGGCTGCGCGAGGACGCTGCGGAGCACTCCGGCGGCTGACTGGTCCGGCGTACCCGGTCGAAGTGGGACAACACGGACGCACTTTGCGACCCGATGTGACGCCGACTGTTCCGTTATGTTTCACTCGACGGCTGGTAACGAAATGATCTCGACGACTCCTGGTTGGTGATTTACCGTGGCGCAACCACGCCACAAGCACGCGCTCGACAAGCCTGCTCGCTCCTGGAAGCTGCCCCGACGGGTGGTCCGGGTTGCGGCACCGGTGACCGCGGTGGCGGTGCTCGGTGCTTCGGCGGCCGCTGTCACCTGGCCCGAGGCCGAGCAGCAGTCCGTCTCCGCGATCTCGATGCCGCGCACGGCGCCGAGCGCACAGGAGGCGCCTGACCTGCGGGTGGAGCCGATCTCGCGCTCCGCCAAGCGCGTGACGCTGAAGGCGAAGCCGGTGCCCGAGGTCACCGACCGCCTCTTCACCACCGCCCGGCTCAACGTTTGGACCCGTCCGACCGAGAGCAGCAAGCTGCTCGAGGTCCTCGACTGGGCCGAGAAGGTCGCCGTGACCGGTCGCACCAAGGGGCCGTGGACCGAGATCGTTCAGGACAAGAAGTCCCGCTGGGTGAACAGCGCCTACCTGGCCGAGAAGAAGCCGAAGCCGGAGCCGGAGCCGGAGCCCGAGGCAGCGGAGGAGGAGCCCGCAACGGCGGTGGGTGACGCCCCCTGCGCCTACGGCTCCGAGGTGGAGAGCGGCCTCGTTCCGAACGGTGTCGCGGTCTACCGCGCGGTCTGCAACGCGTTCCCCCAGATCCAGTCCTACGGCGGCTACCGGGCCGACGACGGCGCGCACGGGTCCGGCCAGGCGCTGGACGTGATGATCACCGACTCCGCGACCGGTGACCAGGTCGCTGAGTTCGTCCGGGCCAATGCCGGCGACCTCGGCGTCAGCGAGGTCATCTGGGCGCAGAAGATCTGGACCGTCGAGCGCAGCAGCGAGGGCTGGCGCTACATGGAGGACCGTGGCTCGACCACGGCCAACCACTACGACCACGTGCACGTCACCGTCTACTGATCTGCCGGGTTCGCACCAGGGCTGTCGGCGGCCCGCAGTAGGGTCACCCCCGATGGGGTCGAACGAGATGACGTACGACGAGGCAGCGTGCGCCCGCTGGGTGGACGAGCCTCCCAAGCGTGTCGAGCGGACCCCTTTCGAGCGGGACCGGGCTCGACTGGTCCACTCGGCCGCGCTGCGCAGGCTGGCCGCCAAGACACAGGTGGTCGGCCCGCAGACCGACGACTTCGTCCGCAACCGGCTCACCCACACCCTCGAGGTGGCGCAGGTGGCCCGCGACCTGGCCAAGACTCTCGGCTGTGACCCTGACATCGTCGAGACGGCCGCGCTCGCCCACGACCTGGGCCACCCGCCCTTCGGGCACAACGGCGAGCGGATGCTCGACCAGCTCAGCCAGGACTGCGGTGGGTTCGAGGGAAACGCACAGACCCTGAGGGTCCTCACCCGGCTCGAAGCCAAGTCAGTTGACGCCGAGGGGCGTTCGGTCGGGCTGAACCTGACCCGCGCCACCCTCGACGCCAGCACGAAGTACCCCTGGCCTCGTTCGCGCTCGCTCGACCCGCAGGGTGTGCACGCCGACGGCTCGGCCCGAGCCGTGCGCAAGTTCGGGGTTTACGAAGACGACCTCCCGGTCTTCACGTGGATTCGCGAGGGTTCACCCGAGGGCCCGCGGTGCCTCGAGGCCCAGGTCATGGACCTCGCCGACGACGTGGCCTACTCCGTGCACGACCTCGAGGACGGGGTTGTGGCCGGCAAGATCGACCTCGCCCACCTGCGCGACCCCGGTCGTCGGCACGACGTGTGGGAGACCGTCCGGGACTGGTACCTCCCCGACGCGGACGACGATGAGCTGGACGCGGCCCTGACCGGGCTGTGGTCGATCACCAGTTTGCCGGACTCGTCGTACGACGGGAGCCGCGCCGTCCAAGCAGCCCTCAAGAACCTGACCAGTGACCTGATCGGCCACTTCTGCACCGCAGTGCAGCGCGCCACCCAGGAGAAGTACGGCACCGATCCGCTCACCCGGTACGCCGCCGACCTGGTGGTTCCGCGCGAGACCGGCCTCGCCATCGCCGCGCTGAAGGGTGTCGCCGCGCACTACGTGATGCGCACCGACGACCGGGTCGCGCTCCAGGTGCAGCAGCGTGAGGTGATCGCCGCCCTGGTCGCCGCGCTCTCGGCACGCGGCGCCGGCGCCCTCCAACCGGCGTTCCGGTCCGACTTCGAGGAGGCCGGATCGGACGCTGCCCGGCTCCGGGTCGTTGTCGACCAGGTGGCCTCGCTGACCGACGCCTCGGCCATGCTCTGGCACACCCGCTTCAACACGTAGACTCGCTCACCGTGGCTGGGCTGATCCGGGAGGAAGACATCGCGCTGGTGCGCGAGCGTGCCCGCATCGAGGAGGTCGCCGACTCCTACGTCACGCTCCGCAACGCCGGCGGTGGCTCTCAGAAGGGCCTGTGTCCCTTCCATGACGAGAAGTCCCCGTCCTTCCACGTCACCCCCTCGCGCAACGTCTTCTACTGCTTCGGCTGCGGCGAGGGCGGCGACGTCATCAGCTTCCTGCAGAAGATCGAGGGCCTCGGTTTCAGCGAGGCCGTCGAGCGCCTCGCGGAGAAGTACGGCATTCAGCTGCGCTACACGGAGGGCTCGGGACCGTCCGTGCCGCGCCGCGACACCCACCAGCGGCCCAGGCTGGTGGAGGCGCACAAGCTGGCGGGGGAGTACTACCGCGACCAGCTCGCCTCGCCGGAGGCGCTGGCCGGCCGCACGTTCCTGGCCGAGCGAGGATTCGACCGCGACGCGGCCGAGAAGTTCGGGGTCGGCTTCGCGCCCCGCGACGGCGACGCGCTGTTCAAGCACCTTCGCCAGAAGGGCTTCAAGGACGAAGAGCTGGTGACCGGCGGCCTTGTCGCCCAGGGACAGCGCGGCCACTACGACCGCTTCCGTGGCCGGCTGCTGTGGCCGATCCGCGACGCGTCCGGTGACACGATCGGCTTCGGCGCACGCCGGTTGTTCGACGACGACCGCATCGACGCGAAGTACCTCAACACCCCCGAGACGCCCATCTACAAGAAGAGCCAGGTGCTCTACGGGATCGACCTCGCCCGCCGCGACATCGCCCGCGCGTCGCAGGCCGTCGTGGTCGAGGGGTACACCGACGTGATGGCCTGCCACCTGTCCGGGGTGATGACCGCGGTTGCCACGTGCGGCACCGCGTTCGGCGAGGACCACGCCCGGGTGCTCCGGCGACTGCTGCACGACCACGAGGAGTTCCGCGGCGAGGTGATCTTCACCTTTGACGGCGACGAGGCCGGGCAGCGCGCGGCCCTGCGCGCCTTCGGTGGCGACCAGCAGTTCGTCGGCCAGACCTACGTCGCGGTCGAGCCCGGGGGCCTGGACCCGTGTGACCTGCGCCTGCAGAAGGGCGACGCCGCGGTGCGCGAGCTGGTCGCCCGTCGGATCCCGCTCTACCGCTTCGTGCTCAGCAACGTGGTCTCCCGCTACGACCTGGACCGCGCCGACGGTCGGGTCGACGCCCTGCGTGAGGCGGCCAAGCTGGTGTCCAGCATCCGCGACCGGTCCAAGGTGGACGCCTTCGCCCGCGAGCTGGCCGGCATGGTGGGCCTCGACGTCGAGGAGGCCCGGGCCGAGGTGCGACGGGCCGCCTCCCGCCCCGCCAAGGGGAACGACCGTCGTACCCACTCCTCGCCGGCCGGCGCTCGCCAGGACGAGCCGCAGGAGCCGGCCCGGCCCGCGGCGCCGCCGCTGCCCGATCTACGCGATCCACGATTCTCGTTGGAGCGAGAGACCCTCAAGCTCGTCGTGCAGTACCCCCTCGTCGTGGGGCAGGCGGCCAAGGACGTCGACGCCGACGACTTCACCCACCCGACCTACCGAGGGGTGTGGGAGGCGGTCAGCGTCTGCGGGGGACCGTCCGCGGCACCGGGCAGCGAGGTGTGGGTGACCAAGCTCCGGGAGTCCATCACCGACGAGGGTGTGGCCCAGCTGCTCAACGCACTCGCCGTCGAGCCGCTGCTGTCGATGAAGGAACCGAATGCCGGCTACGTCGCGGCGCACGTCTACCGGCTCCAGGAGCTGACCGTGCTGCGGCGGATCACCGACGTGAAGTCCAAGCTGCAGCGCACGAACCCGGTCGAGCACGCCACCGAGTACAACCGCATGTTCGGCGAGCTGGTCGCGCTCGAGCAGCACCGTCGCAACCTGCGCGAGCGCGCCATCGGCGGCGAGTCCTGATGCGCAACCCGTTCAAGCGGTCGGTGGACGTCCCGGCCGCGGTGCTGGCCGCCGTGCCCTTGCACAAGGGGGAGCGGGTGCTTGCCGGCACCGAGACCGTCGACGGCAGGTGGCTGCTCGGCACCCGGGACGCGCTGCTCATAGTCTCCGCGGACGGTCAGGTGTCCCGCATCCCGTGGCAGCTCGTGCAGCGTGCCGACTGGGAGCGGGACGGCGACACCTTCGTGGTGAGCGAGGTCGGCGAGTTCGGTCGGCCGCGGCCCGAGCACGCCTTCGCTATCGACGACCCCGGCCTGATGCTCGAGCTCGTGCGCGAGCGGGTCACCGCGTCCGTCGTACTCCAGCGGCGGGTGGACCTCGGGGGCAAGAAGGGGCTGTTCGTGGTGGCTCGTCGGGCCCCGCGCGGTGACGGCGAGATCACCTGGGCCTACGAGTTCGACGCGGGGGTGGACCCCGACGATCCGGCCGTGGCGGCCGCCGCGCAGCTCGGGCTGGAGGCGGCAATGCAGGAACTCGGACTCTGACCGATGCCCGGTGGGTCCGATTTAGCGCAGCAGAGGATCCCTTGCTAACCTATGCGGGCTGCAGCGCGCCGCACGCCTGCACGATCCCCTGTAGCTCAATTGGCAGAGCAGCCGGCTGTTAACCGGCAGGTTACTGGTTCGAGTCCAGTCGGGGGAGCTGCAAGACCCCCGTCCGGCCATCACGAACGTGCCGGGTGGGGTTTTCCTGTGCCCGGTGCTGGGCGCACTAGAGAGCGATCCGCGCCAGGTAGAGCTCTCCGAGGCCGCTCGCGCCGAGGAGGGAGGCCCACGCGGCGACCAGCATGAACGGACCGAACGGCACCGCGGTCCTGCGCCCCGCCCTCCCGCCGACCATCAGCAGCAGGACCGTCAGGGCACCGAGCAGGAACCCGCCGAACGCGCTGGTCAGGAAGGCCCCCCAGGAGAGGTGCGCGGTCACGCCCCCCACCACACCGGCAAGCTTGATGTCCCCGAAGCCCAGCTCTCCGGGCGCCACCATCGCGACGAGCAGGAAGAACGCGAGCAGGAGGGCCGCTCCCAGCCCGGCTCGCAGCAGGCTCCCCTCGTCGGCGTCGAGGGCGAGCAGCACCGCCAGGACTGGGTACGCCGGCAGCACGATGACGTTGGGGAGCCGCCGAACGTCGAGATCGATGAGGGCGAGCGCGACCGCCGCTGCCGCGAATGCCAGATACGCCGGCAGCAGCTCGGGGCGGTCGGCGAACCGCCACCCGACCAGCGCGAACAGCACGCCGTTGCCGGCCTCGACCAGCGGGTACCGCGCGCCGATCCGGGAGCCGCAGTCGTAGCACCGACCGCGCAGCACCAGCCAGCCCAGGACGGGCACGTTGTGCCGGGCGCGCACGGGGTTGCCGCAACGCGGGCAGGCCGACGGCGGGCTCACCACGGACTGCCCACGCGGCACGCGGTGGACCACCACGTTCAGGAAGGACCCGACGAGGAGGCCGAGCACGGCGCAGGTGACGATGACGAGCCCGGGCGGGATCTCGGTCACCGTGAGTGGCTCCAGCTGAGGACGGTCACCTGTCGTTGGGTCGGCGTCGTCGTGCCCGTCGGGTCCCACAGCTGCACGCGGGACCTCAGCGCCAACCTGTCCGGCATGGGGCTGCAGGTCGGCGAGGCCGGGCACAGGTAGACCGTGAGCTGCACCAAGGTTCCGTCGAACCCCCATCCCGGCGAGTTGTCGGGCAGCTCGATGACGGCGCCCGGATAGGTGAAGGCCGCGGTCTCGAAGATCTTCAACGACCGGGCGATGACACCGAACCGGAAGACCGACTCCGCGATGTTGTTCAGTGCGAGGTCCAGGGCCGCCAGCGGCGTGTACGTCGTGCCCTGGATGTAGACCACGGTGCTGTTGCCGAGCGCCTTGAGGACCGGCTCGCCCCCGCTGCCGACCGTCGCCACCTTGTTCCCCGGGACCGCCGCGATGGTCTGCTCCCGCAGCGCGGGCAGGTAGTAGGTGAGCTCGAGGCGGGCCGCGTCGAGCTGGGAGGTCTTGTTCTTGCCGAGGCTGGCCTCGAACTTCAGCGTGGCACCGGTGAAGCCGTTGTCGTGCACCGACTTCTTGAAGGTGCTCCAGTCGCCGCGGGCGGTCAGGTCGACGTCCTCGGTGCCGAGCGTGGTCCGTGCGGGAAGCGAGAACGTGCCCAGCCCGGCGCCGGTGGCCGGTGTGAGCGTGACCGCGTTCGCGTTCCCGTCCGACCGGTGGGTGACCTTGAGTCGGGCGCCGACCAGGACGGTGCCCTTGGGCAGCGGGGTCGCCGGGGCGAAGCCGGTCATCGTGATCGAGGCGGTCTGGGCGGCGGTGGGTCCGGT
Source organism: Nocardioidaceae bacterium (assembly GCA_041606495.1). Lineage (GTDB taxonomy): Bacteria > Actinomycetota > Actinomycetes > Propionibacteriales > Nocardioidaceae > Nocardioides_C. The sequence continues at coordinate 1,976 of JBFIWG010000101.1, read as the reverse complement.
GTCGCCGCGCGCCCACACCGCCAGGCCGGAGTTCGTGGTTGGGTTGCCGTCGACGTCGCGCAGGTTCGCGGCGGTCGCTCCGGTGAACGTGCCCGCCGGGTCGACCACCGGTGTGCCGCCGGTCGTGAGAGCGTTGGCGGGCAGGATCGTCGTCGGGGTTGCCGTCCCGGTCCTCTGCCCGTAAAGCGCGATCGGGGGCCGGGAGGCCTGGTAGCTGGCGCACAGCTCGAGCTTCGCGCCCTTGTCGACGACCATCCGGCTGTCGCCGCCGAAGACCAGCTGGACGCCCTGGGCGGCGACGTCCTTGATCGGGTTGACGCAGCGCCCCGGGATGGTGGTGCTGGAGGTCAGGGTGCCGCCCACGATCGTCCCCGAGTTGACGTTCCACACACTCCCGCCCCCGGCTGACCCGGCGAAGTCGCTGATGGACATGGGATCGGCCGGGTTGTTGTGGAAGTCGAAGTAGTAGGTGCCCGGCGTCAGGTGGATGAAGCAGTTGCTGCCCCCGTTGGGAGTCAGGGCGTTGAGCCGGCTGGCGTCGTCGTAGTAGCCGGGCTGCAGGGTGACCGAGCCCGAGGCGCACGCGGCCGGCGGAGTCTGCAGCGGTGGTACGCCGCCGCCTGCGAGATCGAGGTTGCTGGGGTACTCCGGGTCCGGCACCGTGCCGGCCGCGCAGTCCACCACCGGGGCGCGCATCGCGGCCGCGGGCGAGCAGCCGGAGCGCGCCCGGATGCTCTCGGTCGACTCCAGCGTGCCGTTGTTGTCACGGACGATGGTGGAGTTGGACCACACCCCGCCCCGCACCCGGAAGGCACCGGTGCCGCCGTTGGCCTTGAAGGTGAACCCGTTCTCGCCGCCGGTGCCGAGCGTGAGCACCGCGTTTCCGGGCTTGTTGGCGTTGCTGATGGGCACGGCCGACCCCTGGGCGCCGGTGGCCGCCTCGGCCCGGCACTCGACGTAGGCCGACGTCGGGCCTCCACCGCTCGACGTCGGCGCGGGGTAGAAGCCGGGCAGCTCGAGCCCGTCGACGGTGCTGCCGTCGAAGTTGTAGCCGAAGCAGCCGGTTCCGGTGGCGTTGTTGAACGCCCAGCCGGCCGGCTCGGCGTCGCCCGTGTTGAACCCGGTCCGCAGGTTGTTGATGGCGATCTGCGCGGCGCCGTCGGCCGCGTACGTCGTCCCGGCCACCTGCCGCAGCGCGACGGTGGCGCGCAGCGAGCCGTCGCCCTGGGTCAGCAGGGTACCGACGACGAGGGCGACGGTGGTGACCACGACGATGGCGACGACGAGGATCGCCCCCTCGTCGTTGCGGAGTCTGGGGGATCTCATGTCTGCCGCCGTTCGCCGGAGAGGGTCGCGATGTAGGTGGCCGAGCCGTGCCCGGTGCTGTCGCGCACCTGCAGCATGAGCTTGACGACGACGGGCACCTGGCCACCGCCGCCGGTGCACGTGGAGCCACCGCCGGGCTGCACGCAGGCCACGGCCGGCGGCGCGAGCAGGTTGTCCGCCACCCGGACCTCCGACGGCCGGCTGCCGCAGCGGATCCGCCGCAGCTCGTAACCGCCGGTGGTGGTGGGTTGGGAGGCGTAGGTGACCTTGACGGTGGTCGGCGCGGCGGTGGAGTCCAGTGAGTCGTCCAGTGAGTCGTACTCGCTCCAGGCCAGCGTGACGACGGGGGTCGCGCCGGCGGGCAGCGCACATGCCGGCAGGTCCACCGACTGCTGGAGCGGGAAGGAGTGGCTGGCCGCGTCGTAGGTGCCGGACCTCACCCCGATGCTCGCGACGTCGCGCTGCCAGTACGCCGCGACGAGCTGGACGTCCTGCGACTCGGTCATCCGTGCCGCCGTATGGACGGTGGTGCGTAGGTAGCTGAGCACCACGCCGAACAACGGGACCACGATGATGCCGAGGATGGCGACGGTGACCACCAGCTCCACCAGGGTGAACCCGCCGTCCTCACCGGCGCGGCGGCGCAGCCG
>JBFIWG010000100.1:0-10148 GCA_041606495.1 Nocardioidaceae bacterium | reverse complement strand
GCCAGGGCCTGCCGGGAGACGTCGCGGATCGCCGGAGCGGCGAGGTCGAAGTGGGAGACCAGATGATCCACGCCGCCGTTGGCGAGCGGCGCCTCCGATCCGAGGGCCTCGAGCCAGAGCCGGCGCTGCTCGGCGGCGGTCGGTTTCTTGACCTCGAGCGTCACGGTGGAGCGGTGCTCGAGCCGCAGCCGCTCGCGGCTCGCCACCAGCAGGGGGCCGCCCGTGCCCTCGAGGAAACGCTCCACCAGGCGCCGGCGCGCGGCGTCCCCGGACGGGTCGTCGCAGTCGACCAGGAGGGCGCTGCCGCCCAGCACCGCCTCGCGCTGCCACAGCCGCATCAGGACGTCGAGGTCGTGGGGCGCCGGGGGCAGCACCTCGGCCGGCATCACGTGCAGGCCGCGTCCCAGCCGCGCCACCGCGGCCGCCGCCACCCGCCGTTTCGCCGCGCCCTCGCCTCCCACCAGCTGGACCACCGCCTCGCCCTTCCCCGCCGTCCAGACCGCGGCCGCCGCCTCGGCCACCTCTCGGTGGGAGTCCACCAGGTCCTCGGCGCCGTCGGCCACCGGCCGCACGAAGCCGGCCAGGTGCTCGTCGAGGGTGCGCAGGCCGGTCAGGTGGTGCAGCACCCGCTCGTCGATCCGCAGCGGGCTCGCGGCCAGGCTGTCGCCGGCGCCGACCTCGATCAGGCGCCAGTAGCGCAGCGCCGCGCCCGGGGTGAGCGCGCTCCAGTGGGCTTCCGGCAGCGCCGCGAGCGCCAGGCCCAGGGTGGGACGGACGCGCTGGGGGTCGCCCTGGGCGGCGGCGCACAGGGCGCCGAACGAAGCCTCGAGCTCCGGCCCGGCGCACAGCATCAGCACCTCGCGCTCGAAGCTCGAGAGGGCGAAGGCCCGGCACAGGGTCTCGAGCGCGGAAGGGGCGCCCAGGCGCTCCGCCGCCTCGGCCAGCCGGGCCCGCGCCGGCGACGCCTCGGACTCCGCGTCCGGGGTCTCGCCGCCGGCGGCCGCCGCGTGCCGCTCGAGGGCCTCGCGCACCACGGCGAGCGCCTCCGTCAGGTAGCGCTGGTTGGCCTCGTGCCAGGTGTCCTGCCCGTTCGCGCTCATCTACGTCTCTTCCGTCTCACGGCGAGGTGACCTCCGGGACGTCGACCGTCGGCCCGGTGTAGTACCCGAGGTCCGGGCTGTCGTCGGCCTCCAGGAGGGTATGAGCAACGGCGAACGCCTCACCCGGCTCGCCGTCTATCAACAGGGCGGGCGGCTCGAGCTCTCCGACATCATGCCGACCCTCGAGCACTTCGGCATCCGGGTGATAGAAGAGGTCCCCACCAGGATCTCGACACCGGACGACATCTTCTTCATCCACGACTTCGGGGTGCTCGGTCGCGACGACCAGCCGCTCGACATCGGAGCCTGCGGTCACCGGGTGACCGACACCATTCAGGCCGTCCTCGCGGGTAACGCTGAGTCGGATTCCTTGAGCCGTCTCATCATCAGCGCAGGCCTCGACTACCACCAGGTCAACGTGCTCCGGGCGTACCGCACCTACTGGCAACGCGTCGGGTCGGGTTTCACCACCGACTACATCAACGACGCCTTCGCCGCCCACCCCGAAATCGCAGCAGGGCTCATCCAGCTATTCGAAGCGAGGTTCGACCCCGACCACGACGACTGGGAGCGGGAGTCGGCGCTCATCAACGATCTCAGCGATGCTCTCGACGCGGTTGCGTCCCTTGACGAGGACCGCATCTTGCGGGGCTTCCTGGCGCTGATTCTGGCCACCGTTCGGACCAACGCCTATCAGGAGAGGTCGAGCCTCTCCTTCAAGTTCGATTCGCCGCGGGTCCCCAACATGCCACCGCCGGCTCCGTTCATGGAGATATTCGTCTTTGCTCCATCGGTCGAGGGTGTGCACTTGCGAGGCGGCGCGGTTGCCAGGGGCGGAATTCGTTGGTCGGTGAGACGCGAGGATTACCGCACCGAAGTACTCGGGTTGATGAAAGCGCAGATGACCAAGAATGCGGTCATCGTCCCCACCGGATCGAAGGGGGGCTTCGTGCTGCGTCACCCCGGCGCCGACGGCCCGACACCGGACCAGATTCGCAACGGCTACATCACCTTCATTCGGGGCCTGCTCGACATCACGGACAACCTGGTGGATGGTGAAGTGGTGCATCCGGCGCGGGTTCGCATCCATGACGGCCCCGACCCCTACCTGGTGGTCGCAGCCGACCGGGGCACCGCCACGTTCTCCGACACCGCGAACGAACTCGCCGCCGAGTATGGCTTCTGGCTCGGCGACGCCTTCGCCTCCGGTGGCTCGGCCGGCTACGACCACAAGGCGATGGGCATCACCGCCCGCGGCGCCTGGGTCTCGGTCCGTCGGCACTTCCGCGAGATGGGGATCGACTGCCAGAACGAGGACTTCACCTGCGTCGGTGTCGGCGACATGTCCGGAGACGTGTTCGGCAACGGCATGCTGCTCTCCGAGCACATCCGGCTGGTGGCCGCGTTCGACCACCGTGACATCTTCCTCGACCCGGACCCGGACGCCGCGTCGTCGTACGCCGAGCGTCGCCGGCTCTTCGACACCCCGCGCAGCTCGTGGCAGGACTACGACAAGAGCCTGATCTCCGAGGGCGGCGGCGTCTACTCCCGTGCTTTGAAGTCGATCAAGATCACCCCGCAGGTACGCCGTGCGCTGAGCCTGCCCGACGACGTCAAGGCGATGACGCCCGCCGAGCTGATGCGGGCTATCCTCCTGGCCAAGGTCGACCTGCTGTGGAATGGCGGCATCGGCACCTACGTCAAGGGCCGCACGGAGACCAACGCCGATGCCGGGGACAAGGCCAACGACCCGATCCGGGTCGACGGCGCCGAGTTGCGCTGCCGCTGTGTCGGCGAGGGCGGCAACCTCGGCTTCACCCAGCGCGGCAGGATCGAGTACGCCCTGGCCGGCGGCCGGATCACCACCGACTTCATCGACAACTCCGCAGGCGTTGACACTTCCGACCACGAGGTCAACATCAAGATCCTGCTGGACCGGGTGGTGTCCAACGGTGACCTCACCGGCAAGCAGCGCAACGACCTGCTCGCCTCGATGACCGACGAGGTGGGCGAGCTGGTGCTGCTCGACAACTACGAGCAGAACCTCGCCATCGCCACGGCCGAGGCGCAGGCAGTCCCGCTCCTGCACGTGCACGAGGACTGGACCCGACGCCTGGAGAAGCAGGGCCTGCTCAACCGGGAGCTGGAGTTCCTTCCCTCTCGCAAGCAGGTGGCGGACCGGCGCGAGCGCGGGCTGGGGCTGACCGCTCCTGAGCTGTCGGTGCTGCTGGCCTACACCAAGATCGTGCTGGCCGACGAGCTCATCCAGACCGACCTCCCGGACGACCCGTTCCTGCGGTCGGACCTGTTCCGGTACTTCCCCAGCAAGATGCGGCAGGCCTACCGGCAGCAGATGGAGGAGCATCCGCTGCGCCGCGAGATCATCGTGACCCAGATCGTCAACGCGCTCGTCAACGGCGCGGGTATCACCTACTTCCACCGGCTGTCGGGCGAGACCGGAGCGTCGGCCGCGGAGATCACGCGCGCCAACTTCGTGGCCCGCGAGATCTTCGGGTCGACGGCGTTGCTCGAGGAGATCGCCTCCTACGACAACAAGATCGACGCTGCGGTGCAGACGAAGATGCGCATCGAGGTGCGCACCCTGGTCGAGCGGGCGTCCAGGTGGCTGATCAACAACCGGCGCCCCCCGCTGGACTCCGAGGCGATCGTCGACTTCTTCGACGTCGACGTGCAACGGGTGATGGCAGGTCTGCCGGAGCTGATGACCGGCCGGGAGCACGACGCCTACGAGGAGCGACGCAAGGCGCTCGCCGCGGCATCGGTTCCCGACGAGCTTGCCACGAAGATCGCCGGGCTGCCTCAGGCGTACGCCGCCCTCGGCGTGGTCGAGACCGCGCAGCGCGACCAGATCGACGCTCTGGACGTGGCGCGCGTGCACTTCGCGCTCGGGGAGCGGCTGGGCCTGACGGCACTGACCGCGCAGATCCTCCGGCTGCCGCGGGACGACCGCTGGCAGACGATGGCGCGAGCGGCCCTGCGTGACGAGCTGCAGGGAGTTCATGCCCAGCTGACTGCTCAGGTGCTCGCCGAGACCTCCGACGACCAGCCGGTCCCGGTGCGGATCGCGGACTGGGAGGAGGACGACGAGGTCGTGGTCTCGCGGGCGGTGTCGACCCTGGACGAGATCTGCTCCGACGACCGCGCCGACCTGGCGAGGCTGTCGGTGGGGCTGCGGGTGGTCAGAACTCTGCTTGCGACGCCGTAGCCGCGGCCGGTCGGCCGAGCGCCTCACGCAGCTCGGCCACCACTGACTCGTACACCGCGGATGCGTGGTCCGGGGTCAGCCCGATCGCGGTGAGGCCGAAGCGCCCGTCGATGGCCAGTCCCGTCAGCATGTGCAGCACCACACCGGTGCCTGACGACATGTCGAACTCGGCCCCGGCACGGCGTACCGCGTCGATCACCCGCCGTGGGGGAGTCCGAAGCCAGGAAGGATCGAGCAGGTTGTCGGTGCTCCAGTAGTAGCGGGAGGCGCCGTCGGGCAGGAGGTATCTCGCCGCGAGCGGGTCGTAGTACCCCGGCACCAGCTGTTCGAGCGTGGTGAACGGGTGGGTGGTGCCGCCCTTGCGGAGGTTGATCTCCAACGCGAACAGGTCCCAGTCACCGGAGGTGTCCTGACGGGCCATGAAGTCCACACCGACGCGTCCGACTGCGCCGTGGCGGGCCAGCTCGGCTGCGACGCTGAGCCCGTGCCCGGCGAGCTCACGCGCGTAGGCCGGGTTGGCGGGGAACCGGCAGCCGTCGTACACCTGGCGGTTCGCCCCGCTCAGCACCTGCTCGTGCGTGCTCAGCACGGTCACGTCACCATCCGGCCGGATCTCCAGCTGCACGCTCGGGCTGGTCACGGCCGGCCCCTCCACGAGCACCTCCACGATCCCGCCACGGCGGAGGTCGTCGAGGTACCACGGCGGGAGGGCGGCCTCCACCCGTCGAACGTCGTCCCCCCGGTTGGGCCGGCGCAGCCGCGGTCCGGTGTCGATCACGCGGTTGCCGTCACCCGACGTGCTGTCGTCGAGCTTCACGACCACCGCGCGGAGCTGGGGCAGCTCGTCGCGCAGCTGCTGGATGGCGGTCACGACGTCGGCCAGGCTGCGCACGCCTTCCCGGCCCGGTGGCACCGGGACCCCGGCCCGGGTGAAGAGGCGCCTGCCCCCGCTCTTGGTGCCCAGCGCCTCGAGGTGGGGCGGCGTGCCGTTGATCGGGGCGCCGAGGGCGAGCGCCACCTCGACCTCGTCATCGGAGACGTTCCACGGCTCCACGAGCGCCGGTCGGCCGGCGAACGACTGTCGCAGCGCCTCGATCAGGTCCGGACGGTCCAGGAGGTTCGCCGCCAGCGAGCGTGACTCGGACCCAGGGACGACCAGCGTGCGAAAGCGTGAGCGCACCTCGGCCCGCGAGCGTTCGGGGAGCAGGTTGGTGTAGTAGTCGAGCACCTCGGAAGCCGGCTCACGTGAGCAGACGAAGACCATCTCGCAACGTGGGGCGTGGGGGAGCATCAGCATGTTCAGCAGGTAGCGGTGCTCGAGGGCCGGGATCCGCGCCGCGTAGTGCGTCTGGACCGTGCCGACCAGGCTGATCGACGGCAGCACGACGAGAACGTGGTCGGTGTCCGCTGTGTGGCAGGCCGACCATGCGTCGTGCAGGTCCCGCTGAAGGTCATCGAAGCTCATACCGGCTCCACTCGAACGCCCTTCCCGCAGAATAAGCGCGAAGTGTGCAAAGCGGCAGTCCTGAATCTCGCTGTGTCCCCCGGACACGCCAGGGTCTCGTTAAGGTCAGGGCCATGCCCGATGCCATCGAGGTGCGCGGCCTCCGCAAGACCTACGGCGACCTGGTCGCGGTCGACGACGTGAGCTTTGCCGTCGCGCACGGTGAGTTCTTCGGCATTCTCGGGCCCAACGGCGCGGGCAAGACCACAGCCCTGGAGATGATCGAGGGACTCCGTCGACCGGACGCCGGTGAGATCCGGCTGCTCGGTGAGCGACCGTGGCCGCGCAATGCCTCCCTCCGCCCGCGGATCGGTGTGCAGCTGCAGTCCACCGCCTTCTTCGAGAGGCTGACCGTGCGCGAGCAGATCCGGACGTTCGCCTCGCTGTACGGCGTGCCGGCCACTCGTGTCGACGAGTGGTTGGAGCGGGTGGGGCTGACCGAGAAAGCCGGAGTCCGCACCGAGCAGCTGTCCGGCGGCCAGTCGCAGCGGTTGTCCATCGCGACCGCCCTGGTGCACGACCCCGAGGTGGTGTTCCTCGACGAGCCCACCGCCGCCCTTGACCCGCAGGCCAGGCGCAACCTGTGGGACCTGCTGAGCGGGCTGAACGAGTCCGGGCGCACGGTGGTGATCACGACCCACTACATGGACGAGGCCGAGGCTCTCTGCGACCGGGTGGCGATCGTCGACCACGGACGGCTGCTGGAGCTGGACTCGCCGGCGACGCTGGTCCGGTCGCTGCGGGCCGGTGAGCGGATCTACGTCGACCGGACCCTGATCACCGTGGAGGATGCCGGGAGGCTGCCCGCCGCAGGCCGGGTGGCCGCGGACGGTACGTCGATCGTGATCGAGACGCAGGAGCCGAGCACGGTGCTCTCTGCGCTTGCCGACCTCGACGCCCTGCGCGGGATCCAGGTCAAGGGGGCCAACCTGGAGGACGTGTTCCTCCACCTGACCGGCAGGGAGTACCGCGCATGACCGCGTTCCGGAGCCTGTCGGTCGCGATCCTCAAGGGCTTCGTCCGGGACCGGCAGGCGGTCTTCTTCGCGGTCGTCTTCCCGCTGATGTTCCTGGTGCTGTTCGGCGGCATCTTCAACCTCGACCAGAGCCCGCGGCTGGAGCTGGTGCTGGTGGGGGACGTGGCTGTCGTGGACGAGATGCCGCAGGAGGGTCAGGCCGCCTTCGAGCGTGCCTTCGAGGTGACCAGGAGCGACGACCTGGAAGCCGCGATCGACGACGTGCGCAGCGGCGACGTGGACGCCGCGATGGCCATGGTCGGCAGCACCGTCGTGCTGCACTACTCCCAGACCGACCAGGTCCGCGCCGCCATCATCCAGGGCACGGTGGGGTCCTTCGTGGACGCGGCCAACGTCGCGGTCTCGGGCCGGCCCCCCGCCTTCGGGCTGCAGACCGAGCGGGTCGAGGACGAGTCGTTGAACGCGATCCAGTTCTTCACGCCCGGCCTGCTCGGATGGGCCGTCGCGATGAGTGCGTCCTTCGGCGCGGCCGCGACCCTGCAGGGTTGGCGAACCAGCAAGCTGCTGCGGCGGCTCCAGCTGTCCCCGGCCCCGACCGGCTCGATCGTCGCGGCCCGCATCATGGTCGCGATCGCGGTTGCGCTCGTGCAGATGGTGATCTTCGTGGGGCTGGCCGTGGTGGCCTTCGGGCTGCAGCTGACCGGGTCCTGGTGGCTGGGGGTGCCGCTGCTGATCGCGGGGACGCTCTCGTTCATGTCGCTGGGTCTGCTCTCGGGCGCGCTGGCCAAGACGACCGAGGGTGCGGTCAACCTCGCCAACTTCTTCGTGCTGCCCATGGCCTTCCTGTCGGGGACGTTCTTCTCCCTCGACGGGGCGCCGACCTGGCTCCAGGTCGTGTCGAGGGCGATGCCGCTGCGCTACCTCAACGAGGGCATGCAGGACGTGATGGTGCGGGGCCTGGGGCCGGAGGCGGCCGTCGTACCCCTGGCGGTGCTGCTGGGCTTCACCGTGGTGGTGGGCCTGGTAGCAGTGCGGCTGTTCCGGTGGGAGGGCGACTAGCGTTCTTGCTCGCTCGCCAGCCACGCGGCGCCGACGATGCCGGCGGAGTTCCGCAGCTTGGCCGGCACGATCGGCGTGCGGAGGTCCAGCAGCGGCAGGAACCGGTCGGCCTTCTTGCTGATCCCGCCGCCGACCACGAAGAGGTCCGGCCAGAACAGGCCCTCGACGTGGGAGTAGTAGCGCTGCAGCCGCTCCGCCCACTGCTCGTAGCTCAGGTCCTCCCGCTCCTTGGCCGACTGTGCAGCGCGCGACTCGGCGTTGTGCCCGTCGATCTCGAGGTGACCGAGCTCGCTGTTGGGCATCAGCCGTCCGTCGAGCAGGAACGCCGAGCCGATGCCGGTGCCGAGGGTGGTGAGGATGACCAGACCGGGCACGCCCTTGGCCGCGCCGTACCTTGCCTCTGCCACTCCGGCGGCGTCGGCGTCGTTGACCACGTGCACCGGTCGGCCCAAGCGTTTGGTGAAGAGCGTGTCCACGTCGGTGTCGACCCAGGCCGGATCGATGTTCGCCGCCGACCGAGCAACCCCGTGCTGGGCGACTGCCGGGATCGTGATGCCGATGGCGTTGTCGCCGATGCTGTCGGCGAAGTGCTCGGCGATCTTCTCGACCACGCCGGCCACCGCGTCGGGGGTCGCGGGCTGCGGCGTCTCGATGCGCAGCCTCTCCTCGCTGAACTCGCCCCGCTCGAGGTCGACCGGTGCGCCCTTGACGCCAGAGCCGCCGATGTCGATGCCGAGCGCCGGACCACTGTTGCGCTTGTTGCTCATCCCGTTTGCCTCCATTGAGTCCACCCTAGACACTCGCTCTATGACCACTGGCGCAGGCACCGATCTCGAGTCCGTCGTCCTCGAGCACCTCGATGAGGACGCGCTCATCGAGGATCTCGCGAACCTGGTGCGCGTACCCAGCGTCGCCGGCTCCGAGGCGGAGGTGGACGTCCAGGACCTGTGTGCCGAGATCCTGGGGACGCTCGGGACCGAGGTCGACCGGTGGGAGATCGACCTCGACGAGCTCGAGGCGGACCCCTGGTTCCCGGGCACGGAGGCGCCGCGGGACCGGGCCGTCGGCGTGGTCGGCACCAGCGGCGGCGAGGGCATCCCGGCGCTGATCCTCCAGGGGCACCTGGACGTGGTGCCACCCGGCGACCCCGAGACCTGGCAGGGCACCGACCCCTTCTCCGCCGAGATCCGTGGCCGCGCGTTGTACGGCCGCGGTGCCTGCGACATGAAGGCCGGCGTCGCGGCGAACCTCGCCGCGGTCCGCACGCTGCGTGCCGCGGGTGTCCGGCTCGAGCGGCCGCTGGCGGTGCACTGCGTGGTCGGCGAGGAGGACGGCGGGCTGGGGGCGTTCGCCACCATGCGCCGCGGCCACCGGGGTGATGCCGCGGTGATCACCGAGCCCACCAGCGGCCGGATCGTCACGGCCACCGCAGGAGCTCTGACGTTCCGGATCGAGGTGTTCGGCCGCTCGGCCCACGGCAGCATGCGGCGCGAGGGAGTCAGCGCCTTCGAGGCGTTCCTGCCGATCTACCAGGCGCTGAGCCGGCTCGAGGCCGAGCGGAACGTCGACCCGGACCCGTTGTTCGCCGGCAGCGACCTGCCCTACGCACTCTCGGTGGGCACGATCAGTTCCGGCGACTGGGCCAGCAACGTGCCGGACAAGCTCACCGCCGAGGGCCGACTGGGTGTCCAGCTGGACGAGGACCCTCGTCAGGCGCGCGTGGCGCTGGAGGACGTGGTGGCAGAGGTCAGCGCCAAGGACCCCTGGCTTCGCGAGAACCGGCCGATCGTGACCTGGCCCGGCGGCCAGTTCGCCAGCGGTCGGATCGACCCCGACCACCCGCTCGTCGACGAGGTCACGGCCGCGGTGCTCGACACCGGGGGCACGGCGCCCCCGGTCGGCGCGGAGGTCTATGGCAGCGACCTGCGGCTGTACGCCGGGATCGGCGGCATCCCCACCCTGCACTACGGTCCCGGCGACATCCGCCTGGCCCACGGCCCCCAGGAGCACGTCGAGCTCGATGACGTTCTCGCGGTGACGAGGGCCCTGGTCCTGCTCGCGTTGCGCCGCTGCGGCACCGTCTGACCCGACCGGGCTCAGACCGTCGCGGGCTCCCGCTCGCCGGCCGCCCCAGGGGGCGGTGTGCCCTCCTCCGCGGTGAGTGGCTGCGCGATGCTCTCCAGGGGACGCCCCTCCGCCTTGACGCCGAGCACGATCTCGACGATGCCGCCGGCCACCATCATTGCGGCGCCGATGAAGTAGCCGAGCGCGATCTGGGTGATG
>JBFIWG010000099.1:0-10202 GCA_041606495.1 Nocardioidaceae bacterium | reverse complement strand
GGTGTCGCGGTAGGTGACGTCGCCGCCCACCCAGCCCTGGAAGGTCACGAAGGCATCGTTCATGTCGCATCTCCTTGCGGTGGAAGTTGTCTGCCACGCAAGGCTGCCGACCACCGGGGACCAGAAGGAACCGCCAGGAAACCGGCTGTGGACAAGGCAGGACGGCCAGGCACCTGGGGAGAAGCCGTCGACCAATCTACTTCAGCGCGGCGACGATGCCGTCCCGGGCGGTGCGGTACGCGAGCACCTCGGCCTCGATCGGCTCGACCACCAGCCGGTCGGTCACCTCACCGATCGCAGCCCGGAGGCGGCGGTCGACCGATCGCGCCTTCGCGCGGGCGCTCAGGCCGGCAAGGAGCCGGAAGAAGAACCCGAGGACTATGCCCACTGCCACTCCCCCGACCAGCATCAGGGTGGGCACCGGGAAGCCCTGGTAGTACGGCGTCTCGGGTGCAGGGATCTGCAGGAAGCCCAGGACTGCGAGGCCGCCGAGCCAGAGGACACCGAGCAGCGCCGTGACGATCAGCGCCCACTGCACGATGCGCACCAGTCGCCACCACGCCGGCGTACGCGTGACACCCAGGTCGGTCTCGGTCACCGCACGGTCCAGGGCGTCGTTCAGGTCAGGGAGCTGGGAGACCGAGGCCGACCTGATCGCAGCCGCCCAGGCCGGGGTGAGCTCGGCGGCCGCGTCCTCGGCGACCGCGCGGACCGCGGTGTCGACCCGAGCCCGCTGCACCAGGGAGGCCTGCGGGATCGACGTGCGCGCATCGGCGGTGAGCTCCTTGCCGCGTGACCCGAGGTCCAGGTGGAGCCGCTTCAGGGGGTCCGGTCGCAGCTTGGACAGCCAGGCGGTCACCGGCCAGCCGGTCGCCCGGTTCGCGCGGATCCGGGTCGCCTTCTCCACCGCGTGTACCACGGTCGGCACTCCGGCCGCGTCCGCGAAGGCATCCACCAGCTCGTTCTTGCGCGCCCGCGCTACGTCTGCAGGCTTGGCGGTTCCGTTCACCTGCTCCAGAGCCCGGGCGGCGTCGGTGATCTCCGCCGTCAGCCGGGTCTTCGTCGCCTGCTTGGCCTCGACCCGGGCCTGCAGCGCCCGCTTCAGCTCGGGGATGCCCTCGCCGTGACGCGCGGAGGTGGCGATCACCGGGACGCCGTCGAGCCCGTCCGCTCGGAGCAGCCCGGCCAGGTCGTCGAGCAGAGCCTGGCGGCGGTCCTCGGGGACGGTGTCGATGTGGTTCAGCACGACCAGCATCACGTCCTTGTGGGACGCCAGCGGCTTGAGGTAACGGTCGTGGATCGCGGCGTCGGCGTACTTTTGCGGGTCCAGCACCCACACCAGGACGTCGGTGAGCTTGACCAGCCGGTCCACCTCGATGTGGTGGGAGACCTCGGTCGAGTCGTGGTCGGGCAGGTCGAGCAGCACCAGGCCGTGCAGCTCGCTCTCGTCGGTGCGCGCGTCGAGCATGCTGTCGCGGGTGACCTGGTGCCGCTTCGGGACACCGAGCCACTCGAGCAGCTCCTCGGCACCCTCGGCGCCCCAGGTGCACGACATCGTCCACGAGGTGGTCGGCCGACGTACGCCGATCGCGGCGAGGTCGAGACCGGAAAGCGCGTTGAACGTCGAGGACTTGCCCGAGCCCGTTGCGCCCGCGAGAGCGACCACCGTGTGGTCGGCGGAGAGTCGGAGCCGCTCACCTGCGCGGTCGGCAACCGCGGAGGCATCGTCGAGCAGCCTGTCGTCGAGGCGTCCACGTGCTGCCCCGACGGCGCGGGTGAGCCCGTCGACGCGGGCGCCGAGGTCGTCGGTGCTCCGGCCCAGTGCCTTCTTGGCGCCCTCAATCAGCGCGGTCATCCGGCATCACCGGTGCGGGCGCTCTCCTGACGGGCGTGGAGCAAGGGGCTCTCTTTCTGTGAGTCGGTCGGCTGGCGCGGCGTAGCGGCCGCGAAGCGCAGGTCATCAATCCTCCGCGAGACCTCGCGCAGGTTCTCCGCGGCCGCGGGGTCGATGGCCAGCTCGTCGAGCACGGCGATGTAGCGCTCGCGTTCGGCGTCCAGCAGCGCGGTCACCCTCCGGTTGAGGTCCTGGCGGGCGTTGGCGGCGAGCCGTCGTACCGCCTGGTCACCGAATACCGCCTCGAGCAGCTTCTGCCCGATGATCGCGCTGCCGCCGGCGATTCCGGCCTCCGCGCCGGTGACCCCGGCGGTGTGCGCGAAGACGACAATCATCAGGGCCACGCCCAGACCGTTCACGCCGAAGGCAAGGAACCGTGCGGTCGAGCGCTTCCCGGCGCCCTCCCGGCGCACCATCTCCAGGACGTCGTGCTGCCAGTCGCGGACGGCTCGCTCGGCCTTGGCCCGGAAGTCGCGCGAGGCCCGGCCCAGGTCGCGGCCGGAGTCCTCCAGGAGGTGCTGCCCGGCCTCGACCGAGCGCCAGGACGCCTCGGCGCGCTCGGCGGCGTTCTCGGCGTGCTCGAGGATCAGCGTCTCCAGGCCGGACTCGACCGCGACGGTGACCTGCTCGGCCGGCTGCGGCTTGCCGCGGAGGTACCCGCTGACCCGGTCCCGCACCCAGCCCATCCGGGTCTCCAACGACCTGAACAGCTCGCCGGTGCCGATGAACTCCTGCCACCGGGCCAGCACCTCCCCGCGCAGCAGCGTGCCGTCTGCGGAGGCCTCGTCGATCCGGTTGATCGCCTCGTCGTACGCCGTGTCCACGTCGGCGCGCAGGCGTGCGGCCATCGCGCTCTGGTCGGCGGCGGCGTCGGCCACGTCGTGGGTACGACGGGCCAGGCTGCGGACCGCGCCGTCGAGGGTCTGCTTCACCACGCCGGCACGTGCCTCGACATCGGCGGCGAGCAGGTGCAGCCAGTCGTGGATCTCCTTGACCGATGCCGCGGGCAGCAGACCGTCCTGGTCCACCTCGCCCTCGGTCACCGTGAAGAGCGGGGAGTCCCGGAGGCCACGCGCGGTGAGCATCCGGGCGAGGTGACCAGCCACCTCGTCGACGGCCTCGGGAGGCGTCCGGTCCAGGACGATGGCGACGGCGGTGCTGCGCTCGGCGGCGGCCTTCAGGAAGTCCCACGGCACCTGGTCGGCGTACCGCGCCGCCGAGGTGACGAACAGCCACAGGTCCGCCGCGGCGAGCAGCTGTGCCGCCAGCGTGCGGTTCTGCTCCTCGACGGAGTCGATGTCGGGGGCGTCGAGTATTGCCAGCCCGGGCGGGACCGTCTCGGCGGCGACGAGCTGCAGCGCGGCCGGGTCACCGGTGGCGCGGGTGGTGCGGGCGAGGTCGGGCAGGATCCGGTCCTGGTCGAACCAGTCGGCGTCTGCGGGGTTGTGCACCAGCACGGGCGACCGGGTGGTCGGACGGAGCACCCCCGGCTCGGTGACGCGGGTGCCGACCAGGGAGTTCACCAACGTGGACTTGCCGGCACCGGTCGAGCCGCCGACGACGGCCAGCAGCGGCGCGTCGATCTGCAGCAGACGCGGCAGGACGTAGTCCTCGAGCTGGTCGACCATCTCGTGCTGCGCAGCGCGGTTGGCGTCGACGTCTGGCAGGTCGAGCGGCAGCCGCGCGGCCTGCAGTGCCTCGCGAAGGCGCACCAGCGTGGTGATCATGTCTGTGGTTGTTGCGGAGACGCTCACTGTCCACCTTCTAGCCGAGGTCCCGTCAGGGAAGTTCTATCAGGCAACGACGGGAACACCACAAACGGGCGCAATGCCCCCAGACGGTCGACCATGGCCTGCCCCCGGACCGCGAAGTCGGCCGGCGCGGTGCCGCGGAGGAAGCGGTCGTGGAGGAACCCGAGCTCGATCGCCTGCTGCTGGTAGTCCCGCATCGCCTGTTCGGCAACGCTGCCGCCCTGCTGGCGCGCAAACCGTCGAGACGCGCGACGGCCGGGCAGCCGCACCAGCCAGGGCACCTCCGCGTGCCCCAGGAACCCGCGGTTCGCACAGTCGGTCAGCGCCCTGGTGAGCATCCGGCCCTCGCGGGCCCGTGCCCAGACCGCGAATCCCACAAGCAGGAAGAACGCCGGCACCATCGCGAAGACATAGGTGAGCAGGAAGAGCGACCCGCCGCCGAAGAACACCGAGCCGTTCCACAGGGCGTGACCGAGCACCGCGACGCCGTACCCGACGAGGGGTGCGACGACCCGCATCGCAGGGCTGCGGGTGAGGACGGCGTACCCGACGCCGATGCCGATCGCCGAGGTGAAGAAGGGGTGCGCGAAGGGGCTGAAGATGCCGCGTACGACGAACGTGCCGGTTGCCGCGCCGAGGCCGCCGGGACCGAGCCCGTCGCCGCCCATGTACGCCGCGGCGAGGTAGAGGATGTTCTCGGTGAAGGCGAAGCCGATGCCGACCATGCCGGCGTACACGATCCCGTCCAGGATGCCGTGCAGCTCGTGGCGGCGGGCGACCAGGAGGAGGACCACGAACAGCCCCTTGGCCGCCTCCTCCGTCACCGGCGCGACGATCGAGGCGGACAGCGTCTCGGGGGTGTCGAAGGTCAGCTGGTCCAGGGTCTGCAGCACCAGCGCGCCCGCGGTGGCGACCACCGCTCCCCAGCCGAGAGCGAGAAGGATCAGGCTGCGGGGCTCGGGCTCGTAGCGGTCCAGCCACAGGAAGCAGGCCACGAGCGGCCCGACCGGCAGCGCCGCCAGCACGACGCCGAGGGCTAGCGCACCGGGCGCACCGGCGCCGAGCAGGACCAGGGCCATGACCCCGGAGCCGAGCAGCATCGCGATCGAGACCAGCACGGTGAAGGTGACGCTGCCCCGGCTGCGGGCGCTGGTCGCGGGCAGGAACGCCCGACCACGCGGGTGTCCCGCCGGCTGTCCGGGCTGCGTCCCCAATGACCCACTCATGTCAGGAAGCGTATCCACTAGTGGCACGCCCGAATCCCGTCGCGAGCGCCGCGGAGCGGGTCGTAGAGTGCACGTGTGAGCGACAACACCGACACCCCTCAGCAGTCCATGCCGGCAGACGCGGCGACCCCGCCCGAAGGCACCGACTCCCAGCCGAAGACCGAGAGCCACGACCCGGCGGTTCCCGAGGCCTACGCGGCGTTCATGCGTACCGGTTGGGGCGACCGCGAGCTCGACCTGCCTCCGCACCCGGTGGCGCCGTGGGCGGCCAAGCGACGGGCCCGGCTCGCCGAGATGTTCCCCGGTGAGCGTCTGGTGATTCCGGCCGGGACGTTCAAGGTGCGCTCCAACGACACCGACTACCGGTTCCGTCCCGAGACCGCGCACACCTACTTGTGCGGCAACCAGACAACCGATGCGGTCCTGGTGGTCGAGGACGGCGAGTCGACGCTGTTCGCGCGGCCGCGGTCCTCCCGCGACACCGACGAGTTCTTCCGTGACCGTCAGTACGGCGAGCTGTGGGCCGGGCGTCGCCCGTCGCTCAACGAGATCTCCAGCTCCCTGGGCATCACCTGCCGCCACATCGACGAGCTTCCGGAGATGCTTCGCTCCTCGGGCAAGACCCGGGTGCTGCGCGGCGTCGACGCGTCGGTCGACCGTGCGGTCAGCGCCGACGAGGGGCAGGACCAGGAGTTCGCGCGCGTGGTCAGCGAGATGCGCCTGATCAAGGACTCCTGGGAGCTCGAGCAGCTCCAGGAAGCCTGCGACATCACCACGCTCGGCTTCGCCGACAGCGTCCGTGAGTGGGACAACGTCCTCAAGTACGGCGAGCGCTGGATCGAAGGCACCTTCTTCCGTCGAGCCCGCGCGATGGGCAACGACATCGGCTACGACTCGATCGTCGGCGGCGGCAAGCACGCCACGACGCTGCACTGGATCGACAACAGCGGGCCGATCACGCCGGGTGAGCTCGTGCTGCTCGACATGGGTGTCGAGGCCTCCACGCTCTACACCGCCGACGTCACCCGCACGCTGCCGGTCGACGGCACCTTCTCGCCGGTGCAGCGCGACCTTTACTCGCTGGTGCTCACCGCGCAGCAGGCCGGCATCGACGCGGTCAAGCCCGGCGTCCCGTTCATGGCCGCGCACCACGCGGCGATGAAGGTCATCGCCCACGGCTTGGAGGACATGGGCCTGCTGCCGGTCTCCGCCGAGGAAGCACTGTCCCCGGACAGCAAGGTCTACGCCCGCTGGACCCTGCACGGCACCAGCCACATGCTCGGCATGGACGTGCACGACTGCGGCCGCGCCTCGACGGAGGTCTACCCCCGCGGCGACCTCGCCGAAGGCATGGTGCTCACCGTCGAGCCCGGTCTGTACTTCCAGGAGGACGACCTGTTGGTGCCCAAGGAGCTTCGTGGGATCGGCATCCGGATCGAGGACGACATCGTGGTCACTGCCAACGGTTCCAAGAACCTCTCCGACGCACTCCCCCGCGACATCGCCGGCATCGAGCAGTGGATGGGCGCCCTCCGCGCGTGAGCCCCACGTCGAAGCAGGACTCGCCGCGGGTGGCCCTT
The DNA here is from genome assembly GCA_041606495.1 of Nocardioidaceae bacterium. Classification (GTDB taxonomy): domain Bacteria; phylum Actinomycetota; class Actinomycetes; order Propionibacteriales; family Nocardioidaceae; genus Nocardioides_C. The sequence goes on along the minus strand of JBFIWG010000099.1, from coordinate 3,751 downwards.
GTCCTCGAGGCAGGTGGTGCGCGGTCGGCGTACCAGGTCGGCGCAATGGAGGTGCTGCTGCCGGCGTTGGCAGAGCGCGGCATGCGCCCGCGGGTGGTGATCGGCACGAGCGCAGGAGCGTTGCTCACGGGCGCCCTGACCGCGACCGCCCACCTTGACGTCGACGAGCAGATCGCGCGGCTCAAGGACGTGCTCGACGGGGCCACCAAGCCGCACGTGATGCGGCCGCTGTGGAGGCAGGTGCCCGAGGTGCTCGCGCGCTACACCTCCGAGACTCTGGGCCTGTCGATCTTCCGGCTCCGCGGGCTGTTCGGCACCCAGCCGCTTGCACGCACCCTCGCCCTCTCCATCGACTGGGAAGCCCTGCACCGCAACGTCGCAGACGGTCACATGGAGACTGCTGCGGTCGCCGCCACCGCGGTGCGTACCGGGCAGGTGGTGATGTTCACCGAGTCCACCCGACCGGTGCCGCGCACGCCGAACGCTCGGCACCGCCGCTTCGTCGCCACCCAGCTCGACGTCCCGCACCTGATGGCCTCGGCGTCGATCCCGGCACTCTTCCCCTCGGTGCACGTAGACCAGCCGGCCGAAGCCGGCGGGTGGTACGTCGACGGGGCGACCCGCCGCCGCGTGCCACTCGCGCCGGCCCTCGAGCTGGGGGCCGAGCGCGTCGTTGTCGTGGGAACGGGCGGGCTCAACCCGCCGGAAGCTGACCCGGACCGCGACCGGGTGTCCGTCGACGTGGGTGATGGCGGGGCAACTCTGCTCGGCGCGGTCATGGACGACCCGCTGCGCCACGACCTGCGACGGCTCACCGAGGTCAACACGTTCCTCCAGGACGCCGACCTGGCGGCGGCGCTCAAGGTGCATCGTGAGTCTCGCGGGCTTTCGCCCTACCGCTCCGTGCCGTACGTCGCGGTCGCGCCTCATGACGGCGAGGAGATTGCCCGGGTCGCCATGGAGATCTTCCGCGCCAACCACGGCTCGCTTCGGCGCTCTCTTGGCGATCCGGACATGCAGGTCATGCACCGGCTGCTGGGCAGCGACAGCCCGCTCCAGGGTGAGCTCCTGTCCTACCTCCTCTTCGACCCCGACTTCTTCACCGAGGCGTCGAACCTGGGCCGACGCGACGCCCGTCGTTGGGTCGAGGACCACCCCGATCTGTGGCGGACTGAGCCGCTTCCCGAGCCCACGAGCTGACTGCTACCTTTTCGAGAATCTCTTGGACTGGGGGCAACATGAGTGACCGCGCGGACGCCAGCAACTTCACTCGGGTCCTGGGGCGCTGGGACGTCCTGGCGGTGGCCTTCGGAGCGATGATCGGCTTCGGCTGGATCGTCCTGACCGGCGGCTTCCTGCAAGAGGCCGGCACTCTTGGAGCCGTGCTCGCCTTCGCCATCGGCGGCGTCATCATGGCCCTGGTCGGGCTCACCTATGCCGAGCTGGTGTCCGCCATGCCGAGCGCCGGCGGCGAACACAACTATGTGCTGCGCGGCCTGGGTTCACGTGCGGCGTTCGTGACCTCGTGGAGCCTGGTGCTCGGCTACGTCTCGGTCGTCGCCTTCGAGGCTGTCGCCTTGCCCCAGACTGTGCTGTTCCTCGCCCCGGACATGCTGGCCGGTCAGCTGTGGACCGTCGCCGACTACGACGTCTACGCCAGCTGGGTCGCCGTCGGCGTGCTCGGCGCGATCGTGATCACCGGGCTGAACTACGTCGGCATCCGACCGGCCGCGGTGTTCCAGGGTCTTGCCGTCCTCTTCCTGCTCGCGGTCGGCGTTCTCCTTCTGGTGGGCACGGCGATCGGCGGGAGCACCGAGAACATGAAGCCGCTGTTCGCCGGCGGCTTCGCGGGCATCACGGCCGTGCTGGTCGCCGTACCCTTCCTCTTCGTGGGATTCGACGTGATCCCTCAGTCGGCCGAGGAGATCAACCTGCCGTTCAAGCAGATCGGCAAGCTGGTCGTCGTCTCGGTGATCGCCGCAGCGGTGTTCTACATGGTCGTCATGGTGTCCGTCGGCTCGTCGCTGCCCAAGGACGTGCTGGCGGCCTCGGACCTGTCCGCTGCCGACGGCATGGCGGCGCTCTGGGGAAGCGACACCTTCGGCAACATCCTGGTCGTCGGAGGCATCGCGGGCATCCTCACGAGCTGGAACGGTTTCCTGCTCGGGGCGAGTCGGCTGCTCTACGCGATGGCTGTGTCCGGGATGGTCCCGCGCTGGTTCGCCGTCGTACACCCGCGCTACCGCACACCGAGCAACGCGATCCTGTTCATCGGAGGTCTCTCGGTGATCTCTCCGTTCTTCGGTCGCCAGATGCTCGTCTGGCTCGTCGACGCGGGTGGCATCTCGATCGTGGTCGCCTTCTTCCTGGTGGCGGTCACCTTCCTGGTCCTGCGGCGTCGCGAGCCAGAGATGGAGCGGCCGTTCCGGGTGTCCAGTGGAACGGCTGTCGGTGTGCTGGCGGCCGTGCTCACGCTTGGCCTCGGCGTGCTCTTCCTGCCCGGCATGCCGGCCGCCCTCATCTGGCCGTATGAGTGGGTGATCCTCGGCCTGTGGTGGCTCGCTGGCGTCATCCTCGTGCTGCGGCTTCCTGAGGTCGGCCCAGGACGGGACGCCGAGGAGAAGCTGCTCGCCGCCAAGGGCAGGCCTGGCCACGGAGCGTGATCGGGGCAAGACCGACGTGGTTGCACGGGTTGGTGGCACGATGCCACTTGTGAAACGTCCCCGTCGCTACGCTGACGATCTCTCTTCGGGCGATGCGCTGGTTGACCTCAAGCCCGTAGGGCTCGGCCCCTGGGCGGGAAGAGCGTGGGTCCAGAATCAGCCGGAGGACATATGGTCGGTGACGATCGAGGCCGACGGCGAAACCGCTGAGACCTACAGCTGCGACAACCAGCGCACGGCGATGGAGTTCGCCCTGGGTGAGCCCCGCATCGCTCAGTTCTACCTCTGGGCGCCAGACGTCTCCGAGTTCGTCCGCCATGGTCGAACTCAATGGGCGGCGCTCGTGAGCCAGATGACCGCCGGGTAGATCTGCAGCCGTCGACTACTGTGCAGCCGGCGCGCAATGTCCGGTGCGCTTTAGAACCCGCACATTCCTTGGAGATCATCATCGCCACCACACGGTCATACTTTCGATCTCGGCTGCCGTGCGGTGCGCAGGTCGGGTTGGACCGGCGGCCATCCAAGTGAAGGTCCGCCCGTTCAACCAGTCAACGCCCCGGTGGGCCCTGACCGGTGGGCCGACTAGTAGCCGTAGATGAGGCTGCCGCCCTCGAAGGCGACCACCGCGACGATCGCCAGCACCACCGCCACCCGCATCACGCGGGACTCGGCGACGCCGCGCCCACCGGCGATCGATACTGCCACCGACAGCATCCCGGCCGCGACGGTGCCGATGAACCCGGCTGACGTGACGTGAACTGCGACGTCGTGAAGCGTTGCGAGTCCGTTGATCCGGCCACGTTGGTCCGCGGCGAAACCGAATGCCCCGAGGGCCTCGACCACTAGGCCACCCGCGAACACCGCCAGCGATATGAGGAGCAGAGACCGCACCAGGCGCGCCGTACCTCCAGGTGCCAGCGGCGGCCACGCGAACAAGACGGCCACGAACAGGAACGCGACCGGTACTGCCAGCGACAGGTGAGCGACGGCGTGGTCGGCGTTCCCGGTAAGCGGCAGTACCGCCCAGACGGCGAGTGTCACGACGCCGAGCACAAGCATCGCCACGATGCTGAGAGGTATCACCGAGC
>JBFIWG010000098.1:0-10207 GCA_041606495.1 Nocardioidaceae bacterium | reverse complement strand
TCCGAGCCAGAGGCTGAGCCCCCAGGTCGAGACGAAGGAGGCCATCGCGTAGGCAGCCACGGCCATGAAGCCGGCCTGACCGAAGTTGAGCAGTCCGGTGTAACCGAAGTGCACGTTGAGGCCGATCGCGGCGAGCGCGTAGATCACCGCCGAGGGGCCCAGCGCTTGCTGGATCGAGAGGCTCAGAAGGCTTGACCAGTCCATGTTCTCTTCCCTCTCAACCGACTCGCTGGGCCTTGCCGAGCAGACCCTGGGGCCTGATCAGCAGGACGACGATGAGCACGACGAGGGCGCCTACGAACTTGAGCTCCGCCGGGATGAACAGCGTGGACACCTCGATGAAGATCCCGATGATGAAGGCGCCGACCATGGCGCCCCAGATCGTCCCCAGACCGCCGAGCACGACGGCGGCGAAGACCAGCAGCAGGATCTTGAAGCCGAGCTGGAAGTCGAAGCCCTGGGTGAGGCCGAGCAGCACGCCGGACAGACCCGCGAGCGCCGCGCCGCCGATCCAGACCACGTTGATCACGCGCTCGACGTTGATGCCCGAGGACGCGGCGAGTGCCGGGTTGTCCGCGACCGCCCGCGTTGCCTTGCCGATGCGGGTGTACGCCAGCAGCAGCGAGACGCCTACCAGCATGCTGACACCGATGAGTACGACGATGACGTCCTTGGGCGTGATCAGGACCGGTCCGATCTCCCAGGGGGTGACCGAGGCGTACTGCGAGTAGTTGTTCGCCTGGCCGCCGAACAGGTACTGGTACACGTTCCGCAGGAAGATCGAGAGACCGATGCTGACGATCATCATCGCGATCACGCCGGTGCCCCGAGACCGAAGCGGCTTCCACAGTGCCTTGTCGTTGATGAACCCGAACGCGCCGGAGGCCACGAACGCGACGAGCACAGCCACGATGACGGTGATGTTGAGGCTGCCGATCCGGATGGCTCCAGGGATCCGGTCCACGGCGAGCGCGACAAGCGCGCCGAACGTGATCAGCTCGCCGTGCGAGAAGTTGGTGAGGCCCGTCGTACCGAAGATCATCGACAGGCCCAGCGCCGCCATGGCGAGCAGGACCGAGAACACGATTCCGCCGACGAACAGCTGTAGCGCCTGGGTTCCGAACCCGGCGCCGGCAGTGCCCTCACCGACGGGGAAGGTGACCGAGACGTCCTGGTCGAGGTTGATCGGGACGGTGCGCTCGACGTCGTCCGGGTTGCGCAGCGACGCGCCCTCCGGCAGCGACTCCTCGTCGATCTTGACGGTGAACGCCTTGCCCAAGTTGTCGAGCGTGGTGCCGGGCAGGGGCACCTCCAGCGTGCCGTCCGCACCCGAGGTGGCCTCGCCGACAGCGTTGCCCGAGGCGTCCTCGACGGTGACGTTCACGCCCTCGATACCGGTCGAAGGCTGGTTGCGGGTGTCGCAGATGCGGATCAGGATCGACAGAGTGTCGTCGTCTGTCGGCTTCGGGACCGCGCACGGCTGCCCGGTGTCGGCGGACGTGGCCGGCGCCGCATGTGCGGCTCCGGAGATCACGAGCATCGCCAGGCCTACTGCGAGGAGCAGCCCAGAGATGCGTCTGAGGGCGGGTTGCATGGAACTCCTGTCGCCAACACGAAAAGGACTCGCGGACTATAGCGGCTTGTGACACGCGCCATACAAACCGGCATGGTCGGAGACACAAGGACCCCTCTAGTCCGCCCTTAACCCTAGAACGAACCGACCCGCTCGGTTGGCCGAACACGACAACAATCAAGCAACGGAGGATGGCTGCGTCCGACTGGCGTGAGGTGGTGTCCTCAGCGGACCGCGATCACCGCTGCGGTCAGCACTGGCGCGATCGCCAGGGCCGGCAGCAGGTCGCCCACAGGCAGCTGTTTGAGCCTGAGCAGACGCAGCGCGACGCCGACGAGCATCAGCCCGCCAGTAGTCGTGATTGCGGCCAGGTGCGGTTCCGGGAGGACGTCGCCGAGGACCACACCGAGCACCGTCAGCGACCCCTGTACGACGAGTACCGCGATCGCGCTGGCCGCGACGCCCCATCCAAAGGAGGCGGCAAAGGCGATCGCGGCGAACCCGTCCAGCGCTGCCTTGAGGAACAACTGGTCTGGACCATTCCCCAGACCGTCGTTGAGCGAGCCGAGGATGGTCAGCGGTCCGACGCAGAAAACCAGCGACGCGGAGACGAATCCCTCGATGAACCGCTGGCGGTCGGCGCTCACCTCGCGGCCCCCCGCTCGCGCGTGCAGGGTGCGCTGGATCCAGCCGCCGAAGCCTTCCAACCGCTCCTCGATGCGAAGGAGGGATCCGATGATGCCGCCGAGCACAAGCGAGCCCAGCACGATGAGCATCGGGGCGCTGTCGCCGACGGCCTCGGACCAGGCGGCGTCGGTGATGCTGGCGGCTGAGAGGGCGGCGATGAGCAGCGTGACGAGCCCCAGTCCGTCGGTGACGACATCGCGGGTCTGCTGTCGCAGGCGATGGCCGAGCAGAACACCGATCGCGGCGCCGAGCAGCACCGTGATGATGTTGACGAGGGTGCCGATCCCGGGAACCACGCTGCCTCCACTACCGATTCGCCCTGTGTAGGCGTAATCTCTCACCTCGCCTACTTCGCATGGCTATGGGGGACCAGGAGTCGAGGAGGCAGACCGCGAGTTCTCGTCGGTCTCCCTGATGTCGCATTGACTGCTTGGAAGGTGTGCCTTGTCCCGTAGCCCGGTACACGTGCGTGAAGCCACCATCGCCGACGCGGCGGTTCTCATGGAGGTGTGGTCGGAGTTCTCGCGACGACCCCACACCGAGCGCTTCCCGGGGGACACACCCGAGGCGGAGGCCGAGACGGCTATCGCACGGATCACCGCCGACCCCGACCAGCGGCTCCTCGTCGGGCTTCTCGATGACCGGGTGGTTGGCGCGGCGCACCTCGTTCGCGCCTACGTGTCGCCGCTGCACAGCGAGATGGCCGTGCACATCACGCACCTGCACGTCCGTGAGAAGTCGCGGCGCCACGGGGTTGGCCGGGCTTTGGTCGAGGCTGCGGTCACCTGGGCGGAGGAGAAGGACACCGGCCACATCCTGGCCGCGGCGTCGTCGCAGTCGCGTGACGCGAACCGGTTCATGGCACGGCTCGGTCTGACCCAGATGGCGGTCGTGCGCTGCGGCGCTGTGGCGACGATGCGTTCGAAAATGCCGGTGGAGCCACCGGCCGCGGCCATGGTCAACAGCCGCAACCACCGCAGCGTCGGTCAGGTGCTCGCCCAGCGACGGTCGCTGCGGCGCGCCCAGTCCCGGACGAGCTGAGTCAGTCCCTCTTGGCGGGGACCAGCGCGCAGGTGATCCGCGCGGTGCAGAGTCGCCGGCCTTCCTCGTCGGTGATCACGACCTCGTAGCAGGCCGACGACCGGCCGAGGTGTACCGCCGTCGCCGTACCCGTCACCACGCCGTCCCGGGCGGACCTGTGGTGGGTGGCGTTGATGTCCACGCCGACCGCGATGCGGTCCGGGTGGGCGTGCATCGCCGAGCCCACGGAACCCAGGCTCTCGGCGAGTACGACCGACGCGCCACCGTGCAGCAGGCCGTAGGGCTGGGTGTTGCCCTTGACCGGCATGGTGCCGACGACCCGCTCTGGGGACACCTCGACGAGCTCGACGCCCATCTTCTCGTTGAGGTCGCCCATCGGGAACTGGCGGAGGAACTGCTCGTGCTCTGCGGTGTCGGTCTTCGGCTCCATGGCGCTCATTGTCGCCACATGCGAGGGAGGCTCCGACGGAGGGTCGGTCAGGTCATCGCGAGGGGGTGGCTGGGGATAGGGTCTGAGTCGTGCCTGAACAGCCCCTTGCCACCGGTCAGCGTCCGCGTCTGCTCCTGCTCGACGGCCACTCCTTGGCCTACCGTGCCTTCTTCGCGCTGCCGGTCGAGAACTTCTCCACCTCCACAGGCCAGCCCACCAACGCTGTCTACGGCTTCACCTCGATGCTGATCAACGTGCTGCGCGACGAGCAGCCGACCCATCTCGGGGTCGCCTTCGACGTCTCCCGTGAGACCTTCCGGCAAGCGGAGTACTCCGACTACAAGGCGAACCGCTCCAAGTCCCCCGACGAGTTCAAGGGACAGGTGTCGCTGGTCAAGGAGGTGCTGGCCGCGCTCCGGATCGCCACGATCGAGAAGGAGGGTTTCGAGGCCGACGACGTGATCGCCACGCTGACCACGCAGGCGGTCGCGCAGGGCTTCGACGTGCTGGTGTGCACGGGCGACCGTGACTCGCTGCAGCTTGTCGGCGACCACTGCACGATCCTCTACCCGCGCAAGGGGGTCTCCGACCTGGCCCGGATGACGCCGGCCGCGGTCGAGGAGAAGTACGGCGTCCCGCCGAGCCGTTACCCCGAGCTCGCGGCGCTGGTGGGGGAGTCCTCGGACAACCTGCCCGGCGTCCCCGGGGTCGGGCCCAAGACGGCGGCGAAGTGGATCAATCAGTACGACGGTCTCGAGAACGTCATCACCGCCGCCGACCAGATCAAGGGCAAGGCGGGCGACTCGCTTCGTGAGCACCTGGGCGACGTGATCCGCAACCGGCGGCTCAACGCCCTGGTCTGCGACCTCGACCTGACCGCCACCCCGACCGACCTGGTGGTGCAGCCGTGGGACCGGCAGGAGGTGCACCAGCTCTTCGACGGCCTCGAGTTCCGGGTGCTCCGGGACCGGCTCTTCGCGACGCTGGAGTCGGAGGAGGAGATCGAGGAGGACGGCTTCGAGCTCGACGGGACCCGCCTGGCATCTGGTGAGGTCGCCCGTTGGCTCGACGAGCATGCGTCGGTCGAGGGTGGGCGTGTCGGTGTCCAGGTGCAGGGATCCTGGCGCGCGGGCACCGGTGACGTCTTCGCGTTGGCGCTCGCAACGGCCGACGGCTCGGCCGCGTGGATCGACGCCGAGCAGGTCACGCCCGGCGACGACGAGGCTCTCGCCGCGTGGCTCGCCTCACCGTCGTACCGGAAGGTCCTGCACGACGCCAAGGGGCCGATGCTCGCCCTGGCCGCGCGGGGCTGGACCCTTGCCGGCCTGGAGCGGGACACCGCGCTCTCGGCCTACCTCGCGCGCCCGGACCAGCGCTCCTACGACCTCGCCGACCTGACCCTGCGCTACCTCAAGCGCGAGCTGCGGCAGGAGGAGGCGGACTCGGGGCAGCTGTCTTTCGACAGCCTGGCTGAGGACTCCTCCGGTGACACCTCGATGCTGCAGGCCAGGGCGGTGCTGGACCTGGCTGCTGCCCTCGACGACGAGCTGGAGTCGCACGGCGGCACCCGACTTCTCGCCGACGTCGAGCTTCCGTTGGTGGACGTCCTCGCAGACCTCGAACGCATCGGGATCGCCGTCGACGTCGACCACCTGCAGGGTCTGGAGTCGCACTTCGCGGGCGAGGTGAAGAAGGCCGCCGACGAGGCCTTCGACGTGATCGGCAAGGAGATCAACCTCGGCTCACCCAAGCAGCTGCAGGTGGTGCTCTTCGATGAGCTGAACATGCCGAAGACCAAGCGGACGAAGACCGGGTACACCACCGACGCCGATGCGCTGCAGCAGCTCTACGTCAAGACCGAGCACCCGTTCCTGCTGGCGCTGCTCCGGCACCGCGACGTCTCGCGGCTGCGCCAGACCGTCGAGGGCCTGCTGAAGACGATCCAGCCCGACGGCCGGATCCACACGACGTTCAACCAGATGATCGCTGCCACCGGGCGGCTGTCCAGCACCGACCCGAACCTGCAGAACATCCCGGTCCGCACCGAGGAGGGACGTCGGATCCGCGAGGGCTTCGTGGTCGGGGAGGGCTACGAGTCGTTGATGACTGCCGACTACAGCCAGATCGAGATGCGGATCATGGCGCACCTGTCGGAGGACGCCGCGCTGATCGAGTCGTTCCGGTCCGGCCAGGACTTCCATGCCGCCACAGCCGCTCGGGTGTTCGAGGTCGACCCTGGTGCGGTCACCGCGGAGATGCGGGCCAAGATCAAGGCGATGAACTACGGGCTCGCGTACGGGTTGTCCGCCTACGGACTCTCCCAGCAGCTCGGCATCGACACCGGTGAGGCCCGCGGGCTTATGGACGAGTACTTCCAGACGTTCGGCGGGGTGCGGGACTACCTCGCCGGAATCGTCGAGGAGGCCCGCAAGAGCGGTTTCACCGAGACCATCATGGGTCGGCGGCGCTACCTCCCCGACCTCACGAGCGACAACCGGCAGCGCCGGGAGATGGCCGAGCGGATGGCGCTGAACGCCCCGATCCAGGGGTCCGCTGCAGACATCATCAAGGTCGCGATGCTCAAGGTGAACGCCGCGCTCAAGGACTCGAGCCTGCGCTCGAGGATGCTTCTGCAGGTGCACGACGAGCTCGTGCTCGAAGTTGCGCCGGGCGAGGCTGGGCAGCTCGAGGAGCTGGTGCGTGCGCAGATGGCGGCTGCCGCCGAGCTGACCGTCCCGCTCGACGTCTCGGTCGGCACCGGTCGCAGCTGGCACGAGGCTGCGCACTGAGCCGCACCAGGCGGTTCGCGGCCGCTACGTGCGCGGCTGGACTGGAGGACGACCGCGCTTCAACCTGCCGGCGCTAGACGGTGACCGGGCGCCGGTTGCGGAAGCCGCGTACGACGAGGGCCGCGAGCACCACGCCCTGGACGGCCGCGACCGTGGTCAACAGGAAGGTCACCGAGTCGACAACGGCAGCGAAGCCGAGCAGTGTGAGGAGACCGGCCCAGAGCACGAACACCGCGCGCTGGCTCTGTCGCGCAACGACGCCGTAGACCATGAACTGGTTCATCGCCAGCAGCGTCCCGACCGCCCCGAACGCCCACAGGACTCCCTGGATCTCTGCGTATGCGCTGCCGCCGATGAAGGTGACCGCGAGCCCGGAGAGCAGCCATGCCCCGAGTGTGGCCGAGGCGCCGATGGCGAGGACCAGGGCCAATCCCTTGAGCTGTGCAGACCTGCGCGTGGTGTCGGCGGACATCGACGGGAACGCCACCACCACGACGAACTGCGGCAGGAACAGCACCGCCTTCGCCAGGATCAGCCCGCCGGCGTACAGACCGCTCTCGTGGTCGGGCAGCATGCTGCGAGCGATCACCACATCCGCGTTGGACAGTGCGAAGAAGGCAAGCAGCGCGTGGGAGTTGTGCGCCATCTCCCGCATCAGGCTGCCCTTGCCCCAACCCAGCCTCTCCCGCGCGGGCCGGGCCGTCCGCGGCTTGCGGTTCGACGGCCGGGTCGGATGCCGAAGGGCAACCCAGCCGATGACGACGGGCACGACCGCGCCCAGCGCGACGCCCACCATGGCGCTGAGGGCCGTGGGCTGGACCAGCAGGGCGATCCCGCCGAAGATCACCCGGCCGACGCCCGAGGTGAGGTAGATGCCGGCCAGTGGCAACCACCGGCGCTCGCCCTGGAGGATGCCGGCCTGGCCGCCCATCACCGTCAGGGGCAGGCAGGTCAGTGCCAGGAGGGCGGCCGTGATCCAGCTGTCCAGCCTGAGCAGAGAAGTGACGACCGGGACCGCGAGCAGGGTCAGCCCGCACAGCGCCAGCGCGGACCGGTAGCTGACGGCGAGGATCGCCGACTCGATGGACACCAGCTGGTCGGGGGCGGCGGAGACCCGACGGGCACCGGTGGCCTGGAGTCCGAGAGAGACCACGGTGATGACGAGCATCAGCCCCATCAGGGCGGCGAGCGCGCCGTACTGGCTGGGGCCGAGAACGCGGGCGGCGAGGATGGTGAACCCGTAGGTGCTCAGGTTCATGACCCCCATGGCAACAGCGATGACGCCGCTGCCGAACAGCCAGGCCGGAAGCCGGCTGGGTGCCACGGTGTGGGTCATCGACGCTCTTTCGCTCTGCCAGGGACTACCGAACCGAGAATAGGTGAGTCGGCCGCTGCAGACACAGGTTGTCAGGTGAGCAGCGGGCGCCGCGCGCCGACCTCCGGGCGGGTTACCCATCGCCATCGCCACAACCACGCACGTGCGCTGTTGTGGCACGAGGCGCGGCCACCGGGTCACCAGAACCGGTCACGTGCGCTGTTGTGGCACGAGTCACGGCCGCCGGTCACCGCAACCGGTCAGGTGTGCAGTCGCCCGGCGGGCCCTGTGATGGACGGCACATGCCGAAACAGGTTTGGCCTATTCCTTTGTTACTCGGGGGTAGATACGCTCCACAGGATCATTCTCGCCCCGTAGGAGGGTGCGAGCGCGCCGAAGACCTGGGGAGGGCTTCGGCTGCTTCTTTGGAGGGAGCGCGCCAGCATGCGCAAATCAATGTTGGCCGGACTCACCCTTGCCCTGACGACCGTCCTGGTCGTGCTGGCGAGCGGTGCGTTCGACCTGAAACTCGAGTCTGTCGCCCTACTCGGCGCGGCACTGGGGGCCGTCGTGGCCCTCGTCCCCGACCGCACGCCGCTGATGGGGCTGGCCGGCTTCGCCGGTGGCGTCGTCGCCGCCTGGATCGGTTACATCCTGCGCGCGGCGGTGCTGCCGGACAGCACGGGCGGTCGCGCGGTCGCCGCCGGCCTGGTCGTCGCGCTGTGCGTCGCCGTGGTCGCGTTCAGCATGGAGCGCTTCTCCCTCTGGAGCACGCTGCTCGGAGCCGCCGGCCTGGCGGGCGCCTACGAGCTCAGCTTTGCGGCCGCGCCCCCTGAGGTCGTCGCGACGTCCACGAGCGCGGCCACCACGCTGATGCTGACGGTCGCCGTCGGTTTCGTGGTCACCCTCGTCGCCGCGCCCGCAGCCTCGGCGACCCACCGCAAGAACACCACCGAGCGCTCCGGCGCCGACGCCGAGATCCGCGAGATGGAGAACGCCCGATGACCGGACGGTTCAATGTGCCCCTTCGAGTCGCGGCTGTCACCGCGAGCGTGGGCCTGATCACCGCCGCCGCGGCGATGCCCGCCGCGGCCGCCGCCGAAGACGACGTGAGCGTCGTCAACACCGAGACGGTGCAGGTCTACACCGACGCCACCGGTGACGTCGACACGCAGCGTGTGTACGAGCAGCTCGCCCTCACCGGAAACGGCACGGTCGAGCTGGCCAACCCGGTCGAGACCGACGGGCTGCGCAACCTCGACGGCTTCGGCGGGTTCGACGTCAAGGACGGCAACCAGATCACCGAGCTCACCGTCGAGGGGCAGGAGCGGCTGCGCTCGGTCAGCGACTACACCGGCAACCTGCCGCTCGACGTTCGGGTGGAGTACCGCCTCGACGGCAAGCTCGTGGAGCCGGGCGACGTGGTGGGCGAGGCCGGCGAGCTCGAGGTCCGGTACGTCGTGAAGAACGTGACCGGCGCCGAGCAGGAGGTGGCGTTCGACAACGGACGCGGCAAGACCATCACCAAGACGGTGACGGTTCCGATCCCCATGGTGGGCTCGCTCACCACGATCGCGCCCGCGACCTTCACCGACGTGCGCTCGGGCGAGGCCAACATGGCCGGTGACGGCAAGGGCGGCACCAAGCTCACCTTCACCATGACGTTGCTGACCCCGGTCGGCTCGGACACCGCCGAGTTCGGATACACGGCCACCATCACCGACGGTGTGGTTCCTCGTGCGTCGATCTCGGCGCTCCCGGTCAACCCGCTGCAGAATCCCTCGCTCAAGGTGGCGGCGGACAACTACAAGGGCGGCGCGGACACCGGCATCGAGCTGACCGACGGTGCTGTCCAGATCGATGCCAACCTCCTGAAGCTCCGCGACGGGGCCGGCGAGCTCCTTGCCGGACTGGTCAAGCTCCGTGACGGTGCGGTCCAGCTCGAGGCGGGCCTGGCCGGTACGGCGGCACCCGGCGCAGACCTGCTGGCGGCAGGAGCGCTCGAGCTCGAGAGCGGCATCGGCCAGCTCGACGACGGCGCTGGTCAGCTCTCCGAGGGAGCCGGTCGGCTGCGCGACGGGGCGGCCGAGCTCTCGGCCGGAACGGGAATCCTGGTAGGCGGCACGGGCCGTCTCAACGCGGGTGCCGGCGCACTCTCCGGAGGCGCCGGCCAGCTCGCGGCTGGTACTGGGGACGCCCTCGCGGGTGGCCGCAAGCTGTCCGCCGGCCTCGGCCAGATCAGCGGTGGTCTCTCGAAGCTCGCCGACCCGGGCCTGGGGCTGCCCGCCGCCAAGGACGGTGCGCTCCAGCTGCAGCAGGGCGTCGACCTGCTCATCTCCAAGCTCGGCTCCGCCGGCGACCCGACCACTCTC